>CAZOKO010000005.1:0-46786 GCA_964580455.1 uncultured Thermodesulfobacteriota bacterium
TCAATCCTCTCTAAAATGACGTATAAGATATAGTCCTACATCTTGTTGTGGTTTTTGCCTTGACACACAATTTTAACTTTCCTATACTTACCCCATCAAAAAGCGAGTTCTTATCAATTGGCAATGCCGGCACTAATTGTCAGACACTCGTATGGTTGCGCACCTTCATGGGGGATGTGCAAATTGTATACAGCTTTGCATAATTTTTTGGCTAACTTTAATGAATGCTGAATGTCCGTGACAGGCAGGACAATAACAAATTCCTCTCCGCCATATCTAGCAATCAGCTCGCCGGCGCGCCGGATAGTCTTGCGCAAGCACCCACTTATTTTTTTCAAACACACATCCCCGGCCTGGTGACCATACTTATCATTATAATCCTTGAAAAAATCAATATCCGCCATCATTACCGATAAAGGTTTTTTCGAGCCTTGCCCCAACCCTTACTCACTCCCCCTGACACACCGGATACTCATGCCGCTGCCCTTACCGTAGACAAAATGGTAAACAGTTGTGTCAGCGTAGAAAATGCTGCGATGCCATGCGTCGCCTGCTGTGCCATCCGTAACTGACCACCATGCACCGTAAAAGCCAATATCACGAAAGGTACCATTGCTGCGACGCAGGCCGGCTGGAAGACCCGAAAAGCCGCTGCGGTTAGTGGCCCCGGTGTTTGGATCGTTATATCGCGGATGAGGATCGGGATCTGTTCGGGTGGATTTCATTTCACCTCCCGCAATAGATCCCCCTCCCAGACAATCAACCAATATTCGCCATTCTGTATCGGTGGGCACATGCCAACCCGAAGGGCATAAGCCCTTGGTATTTTTTGTTGCCTGCCAGTTGTATAGGGCGCCATAGGGGTCCTTATTGTCAATATTATTATTATGCCATGCATATGCGCCAGCGGTATTACGCTCCCATGCCGAAACGTCGTCACCCGGAGATTCAATAGATGTCCCATCTCTGTATCTGATGGTTTTGAGATTCTCAGCCATCCACTCCTGCTCTCCTATGTTAATGGTCTGGTAAACATTGCCGTCAATGTCGGTTACTGTACCTTTTTTTCCTGCTACCGTGTTTATATCCCTACACGACCCCAATGTGTTGGGGCCTGGAACATCAGTGACTGAAAGAGGTAATACAACACCATGTTCGGGCTTGGTTTCACCCGTTCTCTTATGCCCTGAGTGTATGGGATATTTACCCGACAGGGCGCTAAACGATTTAAATCCATCAGCCAGAACCAATTCAGTATATTCAGCAGTGTCAATGGGGAGATCGTAGACCGTCGTGTCACGGCTTGCCTCAATATAATTATGTTTGCCAAACATAGTCCCGAAATAAATCTGGAATGCGACATTGCCGGGATTTTTGATGCCATAGGCCATATGACTTTTCCCTGTATCACTGACCCAGGTATCGGTTATTTCCCATGTTACAATTGATCTGTCATTCGTTTTTACGGTCCATGTGCCAATCCAGACTTCAAGCACTTTGGACTGAGCAAAAGCAAGGGGCACCGACAAACTAAAGATCAATGCAATACAGGTTAAACTTTTATTTATCTTTCTCATCTTTTCTCCTCGTTTTATTAATTCCTGCCATAGTCTCTGGGAAATCTCATCAGACCTGTAATGTTATTGAGAAGTAAACAATCCTGACGCAATGATATCGGCACCGGCCTTAAACGGCACAACCACCACAACACTTATAACACATAGTGCTGTAAATAGATATAATACAGGTCTTGTGTTACGGATTGCAAGTTGGAGGATTTTTAAGAAAGAATATTATAATGAGATTTTGCGGAATGCTTTGATTCTATTTCGCTGAAGAACTTTGGGGAAGTACAATAGAGAAGGTAGACCCTTTGTTCACCTCACTTTTCACTATAATATCTCCTCCATGATCTTTTATTATCCCATAGCACACGGAAAGACCAAGGCCTACCCCTTTTACCTTTTGTTTGGTGGTAAAAAATGCGTCAAAAATTTTATCTCTTATCTCTTCCGGTATGCCGATACCTGTATCTTGAACCTTTATAATAATCTGATTATTCTCAGAAAGTGTTTCTACGGTTAATGCTCCACCATTGGGCATAGCATCTTTGGCATTGGCAATGAGATTCAATATAACCTGTCTAATCTGATTGGGTGATGCTGTGATGAGGGGAAACTTTTTACTCAGATTAATTTGTATCTTGATGTTAGATTCCCGTAACTGCTTTTCAAGAAAAAGCAGTATATCCTCTATCAACTTGTTAATGTTAATTTCTCTCCTTGCTTCCTCCTGTGGTTTGGAGAAGCTTAACATACTGCTCAACATCTCGGAAAGTCTCTGGGTTTCAGAGAGGGACATATCAAGAATTTTTCTTCTCCTGCTATTAGATGGTATTTCAGTTTTGAGAAGCTCCAGGGTATTCATAATTCCATATATGGGGTTGTTTAATTCATGGGCAACCTGAGAGGTGAGTCTGCCCATAGCTGCCAGCTTTTCTGATTGTAGCAGTTGTTGTTGAGTCTTACGAAGTTTCTCTTCCATTTCAAGTCTCGGCCTTAAATCTGTAAAAATCCCTACGGTTGCTACCTCATTACCTTTGTCGTCATAGATTATAGAGGCTGAAAGGCTACCGTCAATCGCTTCCCCCCTTCTGTTTTTGTGAACCATGGGGAGTGATTTTAGCCTGCTAACTCCACCGTAATCTGGACTTTTCATTTTTGCCATTATCTCCTTTGCAACTCCGGGAGGATAAATATTCCTAATGTTCATTTTCCCAACTACTTCCTCTGCCTTATATCCCAAAAGTTCCTCTGCCCCCTTGTTAAAAAGGAGGATGTTTCCTTTCATGTCGGTTGCAACCACACAATTCACTGAACTTTCTATCATTTTAGAAAGAAATTCATTTGCTTCTCTAATCTTTCTTTCCATCTTCTTTCTCTGGGTAATATCCCTAATATAGGCATATGTCCTAAACCCTTTTTCTTCACTTTTGGCAATAGTAATGCAAACTTCAACATCCCTGTCATCTCCCATAGCAGTGTTAATCTCCATCTCCACACAAACCCTCCTGTCCTCGTCTTCTCCTACCTCAGAATGCATATCCGCTAAGAATTTTTGGTCTCTCTCGTTTAAGAGAAGGTTAAAGTCCATTCCCATCAACTCCTCTCCAGAGAAACCGGTGACGTCCGTCGCCATCTTATTGGCAAATTCAATACGATAGCTCTTATCAAACACAATAATTCCGTCATCTCCCATTTCGGCAATCTTCTGGAATCTCTTGGTGGCTTCTCTCACCTCTCTTTCCATCCTCTTTCGCGCAGTGATGTCTATATTTAACCCCTGGTATCCAATAACCGTCCCTTTATTGTCCAACAATGAATTACAGGTAACTAATACCGAAATCTTCTCCCCGGTCTTCTTTTTAAATTTAATCTCATAATCTTTAACATACCCCCTTTTTTCAATCTCCTGCTGAAATCTTTTTCTGTCTTCAGGATTTATATAGAGGTCTTTTCCGATATCTATTGACAAAAACTCTTCCTTGCTCCCGTAACCTAACATTTCGAGCATGGCCTGATTACAGTTAATAAATCTGCCTTCCTTGGTGCTTACGAATAAACCGTGCCGTACCTGCTCAAATAAATCTCTATACCTTTTCTCCTGAGAGGCCTTCAGTTCTTCTTCTAAAATTCTACTTCGCTTATCTTCTATTTTCTGTTTCAACTCTCCCCCTCAGCTGGTCTTACTCCCAAAAGGATTTGTTAATAAAGAACCTACTTCTTAATGTCCCTAACCCTTTCCCGTCCAGCAAAAGGTACATAACTTCTCTTTCGGCATTCTAATTGCCCTGACCATATTATCCAGCTTTTGATACCGAAGAGTTGTGAGACCCATTTTCTTCCCTATCCTTGTAACCATTGCATTGTATTTATCTGATGACTCATCTACATATTCTTCAATATTTGCTTCCTTCTGACCTTCAAGCTCGCTGATTGCTTTCCTGGCGGCAAGATCAAGCTCAGAACGTGAACGGGAAAAATTGAGGAATTTACACCCATAGGCCAGCGGCGGGCAAGCTGGCCGCATGTGAATCTCGCGGGCACCGTAATCGTATATTCGCTGAAGAGTGTCTTTTAGCTGGGTGCCACGAACAATCGAATCTTCACAGAAAAGCAATCGCCTGCCCTCGGTCAACTCCCTGATTGGTATCAGTTTCATCTTGGCCACGAGGTCGCGGGTCTTTTGTTGCTGAGGCATGAAACTTCGAGGCCAGGTAGGTGTGTATTTTACGAAAGGGCGACAATATTTGATATTTGCCTTTGCAGCATATCCCAAAGCATGAGCAACGCCTGAATCAGGAATTCCAGAGACATAATCAACTTCAACATTGTCGTCTTCAGCCAATGCAGCGCCACACCTGTAACGTGTAGCCTCTACATTAATACCTTCATAGCTGGATGCAGGATATCCATAATAGATCCAAAGGAAACTGCATATCTGCATTTGACTACCCGGCGGGTTTTTCTGCTCAATTCCTTCCGGGGTTAACAGCACAGTCTCACCTGGACCTAGATCTTTTTCTGCCGTGTATCCAAGATTGGGGAACGCACAAGATTCCATTGTCACCGCATATTCCTCAGGCCCCTTTCCGATAATTACAGGCGTTCGACCCAGTCTGTCTCTTGAAGCATAAATACCCTCTTCCGTAAGCAGTAGTATTGAACATGAGCCTTCTATCTGCTCCTGAACATTTTTAATTCCTGCTTCAAAGCTTTCTTCCTGATTAATAAGCATCGCAATCAATTCGGTGGGGTTGATTTCATTGCCACTCATCTCGGAAAAATGAATGCCTCGTTTGCCAAATGCTTTTTTTGCAAGGATGTTTTCATTTTTTACCACTCCAATCGTAGCAATCGCGTATCTTCCAAGATGAGAGCCTATAATAAGCGGTTGATCCTCATAATCACTTATAACACCAATGCCGGTCATACCCTTCATCTTCAGGATATCATCTTCAAATTTACTTCTAAATTGAGCATTCGTAATATCGTGGATAAATCTGGTAAAACGACCTTTGTCTAATGTTGCTAATCCCCCTCGTCTGGTCCCCAAATGCGAATGGTAATCAGTTCCATAAAAAAGTTTTGGAACGCAGTCTTTTTTTGAGACAACACCAAAAAATCCACCCATAATAATTCCTTTCTTGAAAAAGTTAATTAGTACCTGAACGAAAAGTCATGTTCAGGCCAAATCCTAATATAAAGATCCGAAATCCGAAACAAATCATAAGAAATTTAGGGATTCAGGAATTAAGGGATTTAGGAATTTCCTCAATTCGCAATTCCTAAATTCTTAAATTCCTCAATTTTTATTTCGTGCTTCTGATTTAGAATTTTTGACCGAAAAATGGGGTCTTCGCTCAAAAACTAATTGTCAATTATTTTATATCAGAATGATATTCCTGCAAAGATTTTACTTCAGCTGGTTTTGCCTTAAAAGCTTCTATGCCCCTGACAGCAGCCAGGGCGGCCGCCATGGTAGTAACATAGGGAACCTTGTGTATGATCGCTGCCTTGCGTATGTATGCATCATTCTCCTTGCTTGTCTTGCCGCGAGGGGTGTTGATTACCATCTGGACATCGCCGTTCTTGATAATATCGGCGATATGTGGACGTTTTTCATGTATCTTACTTGCAAGCTCAGATTGGATGCCATTTTCAGCGAGAAATTTACATGTGCCACTGGTAGACATAATTTTGAAACCGAGATCAGCAAAACGCCGTGCAACATCGATCACTGCCGGTTTGTCTTTGTCCGCAACAGTGAAAAGCACAGCGCCTTCAAAAGGCAGGCAACCCTGGGCAGCGTCCTGCGCCTTGTAGAATGCCATCCCGAAGGATTCTGCCATTCCCAGCACCTCTCCAGTTGATCTCATCTCGGGTCCCAAAACAGGATCGACCTCAGGATAAAAATAAAACGGGAAAACAGCTTCTTTCACACCGTAATGCGGTATCGGACTGCTTTTTATATTCAAATCCGTAAGCTTCTTTCCCAGCATAAGCTGCGTAGCTATACGTGCCATGGATATGCCGCACACTTTACTCACAAGCGGCACTGTCCGGCTGGCGCGGGGATTGGCCTCCAGAATATAAACCATATCGTTGCATATTGCATATTGTATGTTCATAAGACCAACCACATTCAGCTCGATCGCGATTTTGCGGGTATACTCGATAATAGTTTCAATGTGTTTGGCAGGGATAGTTATTGGAGGGATAACACAGGCAGAGTCACCCGAATGTATTCCGGCTTCCTCAATATGCTCCATAACCGCTGGAACAAATGCATCAGTTCCGTCAGCAATAGCATCGGCTTCGGCCTCAATGGCATTTTCAAGGAACTTGTCTATCAGTATGGGTCGCTCAGGTGAAACATCGACTGCTGCTTTTACGTATCTTTTTAGCATGGTTTCATCGTGCACAACCTCCATTGCACGTCCACCCAGCACAAAGGATGGCCGCACCATCAGTGGGTAACCAATCTTGTCGGCTATTACAATTGCTTCTTCAAGCGTACTGGCCATACCGCTCTCGGGCTGTGGTATCCCGAGTTTACGCATTTTATGACGAAAGCGGTCGCGGTCCTCGGCCAGCTCGATGGCGTCAACTGAGGTGCCGATAATCTTTACACCGGACTCTTCCAGTTCAGATGCGATGTTTAAAGGAGTCTGCCCACCGAACTGACATATGATGCCTTCCGGTTTCTCTTTTTCATATATGCTCAGAACATCTTCCACAGTCAAGGGCTCAAAATATAATTTATTAGAGGTATCATAGTCTGTGGAAACGGTCTCGGGGTTACAATTAACCATTATGGATTCCATTCCCTCGTCGCGCAAAGCAAACGCTGCATGAACGCAGCAGTAGTCAAACTCAATTCCCTGGCCGATTCTGTTTGGCCCGCCTCCGAGTATCATTACCTTGCGGTTCGGCGAAACATCAGTTGCATCAGGGGCATTGTAGGTTGAATAGTAGTAAGCAGCGTTCAAAACCCCACTGACCGGAACCGGATGCCAGCCCTCAACCACACCAAGTTTTTTGCGCCGCTCACGGATATCTCTCTCGGAAACCGAGAGAATCTGTGACAGGTAGCGGTCAGCAAACCCGTCCTTCTTCGCCTGAACAAGCAATTCATCGGGAAGTTCCCTGTCTTTGTATTGAAGGATTTTCTCTTCCAGTTCAACAAGCTCTTTCATCTGCTCGATAAACCACGTTTTTATGTATGTTTTCTCGAAGAGAGCTTTAACATCAGCTCCCTTGCGAAGGGCTTCATACATGATGAACTGGCGTTCGCTTGACGGCTCACTTAGCATTGCCATCAAATCTTCCAGCGGTCTATCGTTGTAATCCTTGGCAAAGCCGAGGCCATGGCGGCCATCTTCCCGGGAGCGGATCGACTTCTGGAAAGATTCCTTGTAGGTTTTGCCGAGACTCATGACCTCGCCCACAGCTTTCATTTGTGTGCCGAGCTTGTCTTCAAGACTCTCAAATTTCTCAAAGGCCCAGCGGGAAAATTTCACTACTACGTAGTCTCCTGATGGAGTGTATTTCTCGAGTGTCCCATCCCGCCAGTATGGAATTTCATCCATGGTCAGCCCACCGGCCAGTAGCGAAGAGACATAGGCTATCGGAAAACCCGTAGCTTTGGATGCCAATGCTGACGAGCGAGAGGTGCGAGGGTTGATTTCTATTATAACCACACGTCCTGTTTCGGGATCATGGGCAAACTGGGTGTTGGTACCACCTATTACACCAATGGACTCGACGACGTCGTATGAATATTTTTGCAGGCGTTCCTGTAGAGTCTTGTCTATTGTGAGCATGGGTGCTGTGCAGTAGCTGTCACCGGTGTGTACCCCCATGGCATCGACGTTTTCGATAAAGCATACAGTAATCATCTGGTTCTTTGAATCACGTACTACTTCAAGCTCAAGCTCTTCCCAGCCAAGCACTGATTCTTCAACCAGGATCTGGCCCACCAGGCTTGCCTGAAGGCCACGTGCGACGATGGTGCGGAACTCCTCCATATTATATACAAGACCCCCACCGGTACCACCCATGGTGTAGGCAGGGCGGATGACACAGGGCAGCCCGATATCTGCGACGACTTTTTCGGCTTCTTCGAGACTATTGGCAATTGTACTGCGTGGCATTTCAATGCCGAGTTTATTCATGGTATCCTTAAAAGCCTGTCGGTCTTCACCGCGCTTAATAGCATCAATCTGAACGCCGATGACCTTAACCCCGTACTTTTCGAGTACGCCCGCGCGGGCAAGCTCCGAGGAAAGATTGAGTCCGGTTTGACCACCAAGGTTAGGCAGAAGTGCGTCAGGCCTCTCTTTCTCTATAATCTTTGTCATGGATTCAAGCGTAAGAGGCTCTATGTAGGTTGCGTCAGCCATACCGGGGTCAGTCATGATAGTTGCCGGATTGGAGTTAACAAGTAAGATCTCGTAGCCAAGGCTCTTCAACGCCTTACACGCCTGGGTTCCTGAATAATCAAATTCACATGCCTGGCCTATTACTATCGGGCCGGAACCAATAATCATCACCTTATTTATATCAGCACGTTTTGTCATACACCTCTCCCTTCTATATTTCAAAGTAACATGGATGATATTGCCTTTTTAAAGATTACGAAGCCTATCATAATTTATTTTTAAGGGGAAGAAAATTAAATTTAATCGGACAATCACACTGCAAACAAGTAATTATACCTTAACAACAAACTGAAATCATTATAGGAGTGCACTAGCGACTTTCATCCCACATGTTCGATTGTAAATAAGTCGTAAGATTGATCTCCTTATTGGTGATCTCGAGCTTCCCACGTATATGTTCACGGTGGCGATTGATTGTTGCCTCTGAGACACCTTGAATCTGGGCAATTTCCTTAGTTCGCAGTCCGTTACGGATCATGTTACAGATTTTGATTTCTGTTGGTGTCAATGAAAGAAATTTACGGGAAAGATGATTGACAAAAGGAGAAGCGATTTCTTCCAGGTTGGTTCTTAACATATCTACATATTTCCTCTGGATTATCGGCAGTTCCAAGGTAAGTGCATGCAAAATAGGCATCAGTATCTTTTCAACATTTGAATGCACATTCTTATAGATACTCTGCTTTTCTTCTTCAATCCTGGTCAGAACCGCCTTCAGTGCTGTATTTGTTTCCTGTAAGGCCTTACGTTCTACAGTCAGCTGTTTATTGATCTCCTGTAACTCCTGTTCAGCAGCAATCCGCATTGAGATCTTGCCAATTTGTTCAGCTACCGCATCAATCAGCACACGCTCTTCCTTGAGGAATGGCCCTTCATCCTCTGGGGGACTTTCTTCTAGGTAGAGAACCTCTACATCGCCTACGGGTTCATTGTACATGATTATCTGTGAGGACTGTCGCCACTTCGTAACTTTGAATCCACGACTTTTATAAGTTTTCCCCTTGAATACAATCCGTGCACAGGTGATTTCCGGATACTGCCAAGAGGGAGGTAGGATGTTGACGAGGTTTCGCAACAGGTCATCAATAGAATCGCTATAACGTTCAGCCAGCAGTGATATCCCATACAGACAGTTTAGTTCTTTTATGCGTTCCCGTAAGGCAATTTCTATCTTGGCAGGATCAGTTTCATCGTTATGCGTAATCGGTAAAAGGAATTGCAATTCTTTGATTACATTCTGCTTTTTCTTAAGATCAATTTGAGATGGAGGGGATTTTGATCTGGCCATGAATAAATTACTACCAATTATTAATTGGCAATCAATAGGTAGACAATTACATTGTTTATACCAATAAAACATAGGTATAAGATATGTATTCTTTTTGCATTTACGAACCATATATTAACTGATATAAAATATAATGTCAATAATTAACTTATTAATTTTAGGAGGTGCATATGTCCGATCCCACACTTGATTCTATCTTAGAAGGGCGCCGTAGCCAGCCACATCAGCTCATTGAAGTGCTGCAAGACGTGCAGGAATGCTACGGATATATACCTGAAGATGCTATGAAGGTCATTGCTAAAGAACTGGGGGTTCCTCTCATGGAGGTGTATCGCGTGGCAAGCTTCTACAAAGCTTTTTCACTTACACCGCGTGGCAAAAATCTGATCACGATTTGCATGGGCACAGCCTGTCACGTGCGGGGTGCTAAGCTTTTGCCCAACCAGGTGCGCGGTCAACTCGGTGTCTCAGCGGGGGGTACCACTGAGGATGGCCAATACACTGTTGAGCATGTGAACTGTCTTGGAGCCTGTGCGTTGGGACCGCTAGTGGTATTCAACGAAACGTATCATCACCACACAACCCCAGGCAAGCTCCGTGCATTAATTGATTCAACCCGTGAAAAAGAGATGGAGGAAATCACCTATGGGCAAGCTAAATAATATCAGCGATCTTAACGCAATGCGTAAACGGCTCCGCTCGCGCCGTGATAGCATCCGTACCGTAATTACCATCTGTGGGGGAACAGGATGTCAGGCTTCCCGGTCCCAGGACGTAATTGATGCGGTAAAAAAGGAGCTGAAAAAACAGAAACTGGGGAGAAAAGTAGTAGTTCGCGTTACAGGGTGCCATGGCTTCTGCGAGCAGGGTCCTATAATGGTTCTTGAACCAGGCAACATATTTTATTGCCACCTTAAGACTGAAGATGCCGCTGACATAGTTACTAAAACATTGCTGAAGGGAGAGGTGATTGAGCGCCTGCTCTACACTGATCCTGTTACCTCTCAAAAAATTCAAACTGAAGCGGAGATCCCGTTCTACCGTGCGCAGGATCGCCAACTACTGGCACAGAATAGGCAGTTGGACCCCTGCTCTATTGAAGATTACCTCGCTATCGGTGGTTACTCTGCACTGGCAAAAACACTTGCCGAGTTGACCCCGGAGGCAGTCATCGAGAAGATCAAGGCTTCCGGTTTGCGAGGTCGCGGTGGTGGTGGTTTCCCCACTGCCCGCAAGTGGACTGAGTGCCGGGATACACCGGGGGATGAAAAGTATGTGATCTGCAACGCGGACGAAGGTGATCCAGGTGCCTACATGGATAGAAGTGTCCTTGAAGGCAACCCACACCTGGTTCTCGAGGGTATGATGATAGGGGCCTGGGCTGTGGGTGCTCAGCAAGGCTGCATTTATGTGCGAAATGAATACCCTCTGGCCGTAAAACATGTGCAGACAGCGGTTAAGCAGGCCAGAGAATTTGGTCTTCTGGGGGAGCACATCCTGGATTCAAATTTTTCTTTTGATGTAGAAATTGCCCGGGGAGGAGGAGCGTTTGTATGCGGTGAATCAACGGCGCTCATGGTATCACTCGAGGGTAAGGTTGGAGAACCGCGTCCCAAAGATGTACACACTGTAAAGGATGGCCTGTGGCACAAGCCCACAACCCTTAATAACGTGGAGACATGGGCAAATGTTCCTTCTATTATATTGAATGGTGCATCCTGGTTTGCAGCCAGGGGAACTAAAAGCAGCAAAGGAACTAAGATTTTTGCGCTCACCGGTCGTGTTAAAAACACAGGCCTGGTCGAGGTGGCTATGGGTACTCCTCTTCGTAATATAGTTTTTGATATCGGTGGGGGAGCCAATGACGGGGTCGGAATTAAAGCTGTGCAGACCGGAGGACCCTCTGGTGGATGCCTCCCCATAGATAAATTCGACCTTCCGGTTGACTTTGAAGCACTCTATGAGGCGGGTTCAATGATAGGCTCCGGTGGTATCGTTGTGATGGATGAAAAAACGTGTATGGTGGATGTGGCAAAATATTTTCTGGAATTTCTGCTGGATGAGTCATGCGGTAAGTGCGTACCCTGTCGGCTGGGTATTGACCGTATGCTGGAAATCGTCACTGACGTCACTGAAGGACGTGGCCGACCCGAGCAGATTGAACTGCTCAAAGAATTAGCAGAAACCGTTGCCCACACATCTCTATGCGGATTGGGTAAAACGGCACCGAACCCTGTGCTTTCAACATTGCGCTATTTCCCCGAAGAATACGAAGCACATATTAACGAAAAACGTTGTCCAGCCGGTGTGTGCCAGGCATTGATTAAGTATGTGATTGATGATGATAAATGCAAGGGTTGTGGTATCTGCCTGGATGCGTGTCCTCATGGTGCTATTAAAGGTGAGAAGAAAGAGATACACACCATCAATCAAGGCACGTGTCAAAAATGTGGTATTTGTATAAGTGAGTGTAAACTTGATGCAATAAGTGTTGCCTAACAAAGGAGTGAGATATGAAGCAATATGTGACAATAACAATTGATGGCGCCCACATTCGGGCTGCAAAGGGGACGAGTGTGCTGGATGCTGCGATTGAGTATGGTATCTGTATTCCTCACCTGTGCCACGTTCCCAATCTTTCAGACATTGGAATGTGCCGCCTTTGTATCGTAGAACACGTAGTCAATGGCCGATCAAAAATTACGACTTCCTGTACGCTGAATGTGGAGGAAGGCATGGTGATTCTGAGCAATACCGAATGGGTCCAGAAACTCAGGCGAAATAATTCTGAGCTGCTTGTTGCGCAGGCTCCCAATTCACGTGCCATCCAAGATATAGCAGTGCGTTGTGGGGTAAAAGAGGTGCGCTACCCTTTTAGAAACCACGACTGTGTATTGTGTGGCCGGTGTGTACGCGTCTGTACAGAAATGTGGGGTGCCCGGGCAATAGGCTTTGTTGGTCTCGGTAAGGATCGCCATGTTGACTTCCCACTCGGAGTCCGTCCTGATTTTTGCAAGCACTGCGGCTCATGCATTGAGCTCTGCCCCATGACTATAACACCTTGTGACGGGCCAATGAAGACTGGGGAAGAATACCTCTGTGGAAAGTGCGAATCGCAGCTTTCGATGGCCGAAGGTATATCAGATACCTGTGTGTGGTGTGAACTAGGCAAAGGTTTTCAATGTGCAAGGTATACCTGAGACACGGGCAATGTGGGTCCTACGGTATTTTAACAGGGAACTGTGCCCTACTTTAGAAAACAAGAGAGGAATCTAAGTATTCTTTACAACATTGTTCAATTCCCAGAAGGGAACCAGTTGCTCAAACCCGAATAGTGTGCCCATGGCTACATTCTCCGTGGCAATACCTGCTTCTTCAACTGCCGCCACAGGGTTCAATCCCCCCGCAACAATCATCCCTACCCTCCCCTCAGATACCGGAATATCCAGTAGAGGACGACCAGGCTTGCCAATCATTAGTATCCCCCCTAGACCAATCCCATTTAGCTTTTTTCTTATCTTTTCTACCTTTGAAAGTGCTATGGAAGGAACCTCCCTAAAACTGGCTCCAATCTTCCCATTGCCGGTAAGCACCGCCTGACGGACACTGGTCATACCACCTTTTATAAAGATTTCCAGTGGATCAATGGAAGAACCATCATAATTAATGATTTCCGTAAATCGAAATGGGCTTCCCTCTACCAACTCCAGAAGACCCCCGAAGCATGATGTGGTGTGGATACCCTCGTTCAGCAGAATTCCGTTTATGGTGACACTGCATACTGTGCTGATAGCTACCTTTCCTCCTCCTATTATTCCATTTCCCACCTTGGATCCGGGAAAGCCTAAAACAACAAACCTTCCCATGCCCAATCCAGCCCGGAAGGTCAATTGGACCTGGTGTATCGCTTCATCAATGTCTCTTATATCAATTGTGGATATATTGAGTATAATCTTTCCCCTCTTTTTTCTAAGCGAAAAATCCATTTGATAGGTCAAGTTATCAATCTTAGATGCCACAAATCCTACTTTTTCAATCACAAAAGCTGATTTTAATTCTTCTTCTCCTCTGGGAGTGATCCTTCGGCCTCTTTTTCCGAAACTCTGTGTTAAACCTTCCTGATCCATCTTCTGAAGATAGTTTCTAACCATCCTTTGACTAAGATCAAACCCAAATCCTTGTAACCCTTGAGCAATTCTTGTCCCACCCAAAGGGCTTCCGGCATCAGATAATATTTTCAGAATCGATACAATTTTCCGCTTGGCAGTAATATCCACATTCTACCCTCCATAAAAACCAACCGTTTTATAACCTAAAATAATGATTTTGTCAACTTATATAGGTAATATTGCCGAATAATAAGAAATCCCAAATTCATAACGGAACAACACCACGTGAAAAAGACTTGCACTCTAACTATTTATATTTTATAAATAAATTATATTATTTATCATTTAGCTTGACACATCAACCAAACAATGGTATATAAATGAACTTTAAAATGAAGGCAATTAATTGCCGTAGAGTTTGAGTAAAATTTTAATATCCAAGTTAAAAAGGAGAGAAAAATGAATCTACAACAACCTAATGCAAATGATGTAACTAGAAGTTCTAACAGGTCGAGAAGTGTAGTGCCAATGAGCGGTCTGTGTACCCGTTGTATCGATGGGTGTCGCGGTAATTGTGAGGTCTTTAGGGCAACCTATCGTGGGCGCGAGCTTATCTATCCCGGCCCATTTGGTGATGTAACCGCCGGAGGAGATAAGGATTATCCTGTTGATTATTCTCATCTGAACATCCAGGGTTACGCACTTGGAGCGGAAGGACTACCTAAAGGTGTTAAAGGCGACCCTGATACGGCAACCTTTCCTTCCGTAAATACTGAAACTGAATACGGATGGGATAAAAAAGTAAAAATGAAAACTCCTATTTTCACCGGTGCTTTAGGCTCCACTGAAATAGCCCGGAAGAATTGGGAACATTTCGCAGTGGGAGCAGCCATAAGTGGTGTTACCCTGGTATGCGGAGAAAATGTCTGCGGAATCGACCCTCAGCTTGAACTTGATTCAAATAAAAAGATCACTAAGGCCCCGGATATGGACAGACGGATTGAAACCTACCGCCGTTACCACCAGGGATGTGGTGAAATACTTGTCCAGATGAACGTTGAAGACACCCGCCTGGGTGTTGCTGAGTACGTCAGTAAGAAGCATGGTTTGGAAACCATTGAGCTTAAATGGGGTCAGGGGGCGAAGTGCATCGGTGGCGAGATAAAAGTGAACAGCATTGAGCGTGCACTGGAACTCCAGAAACGAGGATATATCGTTACACCTGATCCATCAAACCAAATTATTCAGGCCGCATTCAAAGATGGAGCTATTAAAGAATTTGAACGACACAGCAGACTCGGGTTTATTGGTGAGGATGAATTTTATCAGGAAGTGGATCGGCTAAGAAAAATTGGGTTTAAGCGTGTTACCCTGAAGACTGGAGCGTATGGACTGCGCGAACTGGCTATGGCAATCAAGTGGAGCTCAAAGGCAAAGATTGACCTGCTTACCATCGACGGTGCTCCCGGAGGAACAGGCATGAGCCCCTGGAGAATGATGGAAGAATGGGGAATGCCAAGTCTTTATCTCCATGCAGCATCATATGAATTCTGCAAGAAACTAGCTGATAAAGGTGAGCGTGTACCTGACATTGCCTTTGCCGGTGGCTTTAGCAGTGAGGACGGCATTTTTAAAGCACTCGCCCTGGGTGCACCTTTTGTCAAAGCAGTATGCATGGGACGAGCACTGATGATTCCAGGCATGGTTGGCAAAAACATTGCTCAATGGCTTAAATCAAATGATCTTCCAAAAACTGTGAGTGAGTTTGGGAAAACAGCAGAAGAAATCTTTGTATGCTACGAGGCGGTTGTTGATATAGTAGGCAAAGATGAGATGAAAAATATTCCACTTGGTGCCTTAGGAATTTACAGCTACAGTGACAAGATTAAAGTGGGGCTTCAACAAATAATGGCAGGTGCCCGTTGTTTCAGCTTGCCCGCAATAACCCGTCGAGAGCTGATGTCTCTCACTGAAGAATGTGCAAAGGTAACAGGTATCCCTTATCTAATGGATGCTTACAGGGAAGAGGCAGAGAAAATACTCGAAGGTTAAATTAATCTAATCTGATCTGATAATGGGAAAAGAGCCTCGTTCTAACTTTTGTAAGCGAGGCTCTTTTTTTGGGATTGTTTAGGAGGATAATGTATATAGGTTAAAAATTAAAATTGTTATTATTAAAAATATATGTTAAAAACTCGCTATTCAATCAATTATTAATAAGGAGCCCCTATGAACCCTTTAGCAAAAGAATTAAATGATCAACTTATTAAGGAAAATCCCTTTATTTATGAAATGCTGTCGAAACGAGGGAAAGAACTCTTTTTCCCAAAAGGGATCCTGAGCCAGAGTGCAGAGGCTAAAGCCAAGGCCAAGAAATTTAATGCCACTATAGGGATAGCAACAGAAGATGGTGTAGCTATGCACCTTCCCTGTATTCGAAAACACCTGGAGTCGATAAAACCCAACGATGCCTTTCCCTATGCACCCACTCCGGGAAAACCAGAACTGCGCAAGAAGTGGCAGGAGAAATTACTTACTGATAATCTCTCTTTAAAAGGGAAGACCTTTAGTTTGCCTATTGTAACCAGTGCAATCACGCACGGTCTGAGTCTTACAGGGGATTTATTTGTTGATGAAGGAGACATGATAATACTGCCCGATAAGCTGTGGGGGAATTATAGATTAATATTTAATACGAGGCTTGGATCTTCAACCAAAACATTTCCTTTATATAATGAGAAGAATAGATTTAACACTGATGGCTTTAGAAAAGTCATAGAGGAAACAGGCAAAGGGAAATCAAAGCTCATCATACTGCTCAACTTCCCCAATAACCCCACAGGTTATTCCATCACCCCAAAAGAAGCAGAAGATATCTCTAAAACGTTGAATGAGGCTTCTTCTAAGGGGTTAAATCTAGTTGTCGTAAGTGATGATGCCTATTTCGGTTTATTTTATGAAAATGATGTGATGAACGAATCTCTGTTTGCCCATACAGCTAATTTACACGAGAGAATACTTGCTGTTAAACTTGATGGAGCTACCAAAGAACAGTATGTCTGGGGATTCCGAGTTGGATTTATTACATACGGTGTTGGAGGAGATAGAAACAAGGATATTATCTATAGTGCTCTGGAGAAAAAGACCATGGGTGCTATCAGGGGAGGAATATCAAATAGCTCACATTTATCACAAACACTTGTGTTGAGAGGCTTAGAATCAGAAGAATTCGCCAAAGAGAAAAAAGAGAAGTATGAAGTGATGAAGGCAAGGGCTCTTAAAGTTAAAGAGGTTCTTCAAAATGAGAAGTATAAGGATGCCTGGACATATTATCCCTTCAATTCCGGTTATTTTATGTGCCTTAAACTCAACAAAGTAAATGCAGAAACATTAAGGCAGCATATTCTCAATCAATATGGCATAGGTGTAATTTCCGTCGGAGATACTGATATCCGGGTTGCTTTTTCCTGCATTGAAGTTGATGATATCGAAGAATTGTTTGATCTTGTCTATCAAGGGGTAAAAGACCTTTCATAAAAACTGAACCACGAAGCACACGAAGAAGCACGAAGAGAAATAAAAAATGGACTTAAGGATTGCAAGTAGTTTGCCAGAAGAGCATGAACAATTGATCCAAAGAGTCATTTGAGCAGCCATTGAAGTTCATCGACATCTTGGCCCTGGGTTTCTTGAAAGCATTTATGAACGTGCACTTTGCCATGAGCTTAAATTACAGGCAATTCCCTTTGAAAAACAGGTTGAAATTCTAGTTCCGTATAAAGATATATCTATTCCTGGTCAGAGGCTAGATTTAATTATTGATAAATTTCTCATTTTGGAATTGAAGGCGGTGGAAGAGATTTTACCCATACATGAAGCACAACTCTTGTCTTACTTGAAATCTACCGGATTAAAGATAGGCCTAATTATAAATTTCAAAGTAAAGCGACTGAAGTCCGGCATTAGAAGGATTGTTTTATAATTATCTTCGTGAGCTTCGTGGTTCAAATTTTTTAATAATACTTCATTTTAAGAGGAGTAGGTTATGGAAAAGATAAAAATCGGTATACTGGGAGCCACCGGGATGGTGGGGCAAAGATTCATTCAATTATTGGAAGACCATCCCTGGTTTGAAATAAGCGAACTGGCCGCATCGGAACGGAGTGCTGGAAAGCCCTACGGGGAGGCAGTATCTGGCAGGTGGAAGTTAGAAACCCCCATCCCTGACAAAGCTGCTTCCATGATGGTTAAAGAATGCAAGCCAGGTCTTGACTGTAAGATGGTATTTTCTGCTCTCGATGCCGGAATTGCAGGTTCTGTTGAGGAAGATTTTGCAAAGGCAGGGTATGTAGTAAGCAGTAATTCCAGGAACCATCGTATGGATGAAGATGTTCCATTACTCATTCCAGAGGTCAATGCTGACCACACCGCCATTATTGAACATCAAAGGGGAAAATATAACGGCAAGGGCTATATCGTAACCAATCCCAATTGCTCAACCATTGGGTTAGTGCTTGCTCTGGCTCCTCTCCATAAAAAGTATGGTATCAAAAAGATTATGGTAACCACCCTGCAGGCATTGAGTGGGGCAGGATTTCCCGGGGTTCCTTCCTTGGACATCCTCGACAATGTCATCCCTTTCATTGGGAGCGAAGAAGGTAAAATGGAGTCCGAATCCTTGAAATTACTGGGGACACTTAAAGGAGGAGAATTTGTCTACGCAGATATTAAAATAAGTGCTTCCTGCAATAGAGTAAGTGTAAAAGATGGTCACTTGGAGTGTGTCAGCATTGAGATGGAGAAGAAACCTTCTATAGATGAACTAACCCTTACTTTAAAGGATTTTAATCCCTTAAAAGGATTGAACCTTCCCTTTTCCCCTCCACAACCTATCCTTGTGAAGGAGGAGGAGAACAGACCTCAACCCAAGTACGATCGAGACTTAGGAAAGGGGATGGCCTCTATAGTTGGAAGAATCAGGGAATGCCCTGTGCTTGATTATAAATTTCTCATCTTAAGCCACAACACCATTAGAGGTGCAGCAGGCGCGGCTATTTTGAATGCTGAGTACCTGAAGGTAAAAGGGTTGCTGCAATAAAACAAAAAAGCTCCTAAAGTTTTTTGATTTTAGCTCACTTTAGGCACTTTTAACTTCAAACTTGTTTTTAACCAATACTCCATCACTCTATTATTCCAGTATTCCAATTTGGGCAAAGCTTTGAATTCAATGGTATGTTCTCATGCAGCACATTTTGATTTTAAGTCAGGATAAAGAGTATAGAAAAGCTTTGGCTTCATTCCTCCAGAATTCAGGTTATGTAATCTATCCCTCTGATACTATAGAAGATACCGTTGATCAATTTTATTCCAGAAAACTGGATTTAATTATAGTAGATGTTGCGTCCTGGAAAGAAGAAGGAATTAAGGTTTATAAAGATCTGAAACAGGGGATTGGGACAAAGGATTTCTCCAGTATCGTTATTGCGTCTATGGATTTAATGAATGAGATTAATTTTGCCCTCGCATTTGATGATTTCGTCATAAAAAATGAAGATTTCACAGAAGTTCTTTTAAGAATAAAGCAGTTGCTCTGGCATCAGAGCAAGTTGGACAGCAATAATATTATAAAGATTGAAGATTTAATCCTTAACATGAATAGCTACGAGATAACTGTTAAGGGGAAGACAGTCTATCTAACCTACAAAGAATATGAATTGCTAAAGTTTCTCTTGCTTAACAGGGGGAGGGTATTTACCAGAGATGCACTGTTAGACAAGGTATGGGGATACGATAATTATGCAGGCACCCGAACCATAGATATACATATCCAACGTTTGAGGACTAAACTAGGAGGAAAATCAAGCGAATTTATACAAACAGTAAGAAATGTTGGATATTGTTTTGCGGCTGAAAAAAGTGATTAATTCAGGCGTACATGTTTATGCGGCTTTTTAACTCTTCGCAATGAAGTAACCTGTTGAAGTCAATCAGTCTGGCCAAAGCCCGGGAATAAACTATATGCGAATCATCACGCGAAGCGAGGTGATTTGTACGCTCTCTACTCAGCACTGACTTACCTGGTAAGCTGGCGGTATTTAATCCGGTGGGGTTGGTCGGCCGCGCTGCCCAGGCGTTTCTTCCTGTCAGTCTCATAGTCAGAATAATTGCCTTCGAACCAGACTACCTGGCTCTCACCCTCAAAGGCGAGGATGTGGGTGGCGATGCGATCCAGAAACCAGCGGTCGTGGCTGATCACTACGGCACAGCCTGCAAAATTCTCCAGGGCCTCTTCAAGTGCCCTCATGGTGTTCACATCAAGATCATTGGTCGGCTCATCCAGAAGGAGCACATTGGCACCCTCTTTGAGCATCCGCGCCAGATGGACCCGGTTGCGCTCGCCCCCGGAGAGCAGCCCGACCTTTTTCTGCTGGTCGGTGCCCGAGAAATTGAAGCGTGCCACATAGGCCCGTGAGTTGTACTCAAGGCTGCCAAGCCGGACTGTGTCTTGGCCGTCTGAGATCACTTCCCAGATAGACTTATCCGGATCGAGGATGTCGCGGCTTTGGTCAACATAGGCTAGTTTTGCAGAATCCCCTATGCGGATCGTCCCTGAGCCGGGCTGCTCCTGCCCGGTAATCATGCGGAAAAGAGTAGTTTTGCCCGCTCCGTTGGGACCGATAATCCCGACAATGCCGCCGGGGGGAAGTAAAAATGACATCTCTTCCATCAGCAGACGGTCGTCGTATGACTTGCTCACATTATCGGCCTCGATAACCATCCGGCCCAGACGCGGTCCTGGTGGGATATATATCTCCAGGGACCGGGCGCTCTTTTCAGTCTCCTCCCCCAGCAGGTTCTCATAGGAATTGATGCGGGCCTTTGATTTAGCACGTCTTCCCTTGGGAGACATCTTGATCCACTCAAGCTCACGCTGAAGGGTTTTCTGGCGTTCGCTTTCACTTTTTTCCTCCTGCTGCAACCACTTTTGCTTCTGCTCCAGCCAGGAAGAGTAGTTTCCCTTCCAAGGGATACCATGCCCCCTGTCGAGCTCCAGTATCCAGCCCGCCACATTGTCGAGGAAATAGCGATCATGGGTAACGGCAATAATTGTTCCGGGGTAGTGCTGCAGGTGGTGTTCCAGCCAGGCAACCGACTCGGCGTCAAGATGGTTGGTCGGCTCATCCAGAAGAAGAATGTCGGGTTTCTGAAGCAGAAGGCGGCAGAGCGCCACCCGCCGCCTTTCACCGCCGGAGAGGACCTTAATCGGGGTCTCTCCCGGAGGGCAGCGCAGGGCATCCATCGCCATCTCCAGCCTTGAATCCAGGTCCCACGCATCAAGGGCATCGAGCTTTTCCTGGACCTCTCCCTGTCGTTCCATCAGGCGGTTCATCTCATCATCGGGCATGGGTTCGGCAAACCGTTCGTTAATCCGGTTATATTCATTGAGCAGATCAACCGTCTCCTGCGCTCCCTGCTCCACGACCTCACGCACGGTCATATCATCGTCCAGCCGGGGCTCCTGCTCCAGCATGCCGACTGTAAGCCCGGGAGTCATGACAGTCTTGCCGTTGAATTCCTTGTCGATCCCCGCAAGGATGCGCAGCAGCGAGCTTTTGCCTGCTCCGTTCAGGCCTAGCACCCCGATTTTTGCTCCGTAGAAATAGGAGAGATTAATATCCTTCAGAACCGGCTTGGTATCGTAATACCTGCTTACGCCGATCATGGAATAAATAATTTTGTTCGGCTCATCGGCCATTGTGAATCATCCTTAACCCAGAATTTGCAGTAGCCATCTACTGCGGCTTGCAAATCCTTGCTGCAACGCTTGTTTCACGCTTTTGCTCCTCAACATAATAATGATTATGCCTACGTCACAAAACCGCTCCAACTGCGCGTTTCACTTTGGTTTACATCGCCTCGCTACAATGCCTACTGCAAAATCTGGGTTACCCCGAGCAAGCGGGGAATAGCAAAAAAGTGAAACTTATTTTTTGATGGGCTCAATATAGGAAAGTTCCTCCCGTGTGTCAACCAAAAGATGATCACAATGTGGCTTGGCTAACTTCCCTGGCCGGGTAGACGCCCAAGCAGCTGTGCTTGCTATAAAGTTATTGGAGGTTTTGATGAGAGACTACAAAAGGAGGATCAGGAGAAAACGTTATGCCTGATGTCCATTCAACTTAATCTTAAGAATTTTCTGAGGCGTTTCCTATTTCTAACGGTGTGAACTCAGAAAAATTATTTTTCCTGTATTTGTGCGATGCACATGCAAACAAATTAAAAAGTTTGACATTAATAAGTTAAAATTGTTCAAATAGCTTTCTAATTCAAAAGGATTCATTCTTATTGTAAGGAGGGAGCAAATGTCAGTTATAGTGGTGAAAAGGAAAGTAATGAATAGTGATTTAGAAGTTTACTCACCAGGCATAGTTCATAAAGAGGCAATAACATTTCCTGAAAGTGAGAACCTCTCTATTGGTTATTATAAGGTAACCCCGGGGACACCTTATAATATGGATATGCATTTTGAAGAGGTTGATTATGTGATTGAAGGTTCGGCAATTATTTCGGATGAAACAGGAAGCAAGTATCCTGTAGAAAAAGGTGATATTTTCTATCTTCGCAAGGGTTCTAAAATCTCTATCACTTCAGAAGTGGGATATAAAGGTGTCTATGTTATTTCTCCCCATAACTGGCAAGAACTGGTCGAGAATAAAAAAACATAGATAAACTATTTCACATCCACCATGCCAATAGATACCACATATTCTGAATTGTATTTCTCAACCAAATTGATGGATTAGTTATAATAATCATTCTCCTCCCTTTTCCCCAAACCTCCCAGAATGGATTAACTCAAACTCCCCCAAGATTTTACATAGATTTTACAAAGTAGAAATCCTTTTGAAACATTAATAATATATATTAGAAGTTACAAAGCATCTTGAGCACAGAAGGAGGGAGAAGCAATCTCCTATAATAACGGCTGGAGACCGTCGCCCACCCGACAGGGTGAGCACTAGGCCCACTGTGGCAAATAACTTTTAAAAAAGGAGGATAAAAAATGGAAACAAAAGACAAAGATTATGTATTAAAAATGGTGAACGAACGGAATGTGAAATTTATCAGGTTATGGTTTACAGACATCCTGGGATTTCTAAAAAGCTTTGCCATAACGCCTGATGAACTGGAAACTGCCCTAAATGAAGGCATGGGGTTTGATGGTTCCTCTATTGAAGGATTTGCACGAATCGACGAGAGTGATATGGTGGCTATGCCTGATACAAGCACATTCACGCTATTACCCTGGAGATCTAAAGAGGATGCGGTTGCACGGATGTTTTGTGACATTATTGAACCCGATGGTACCCCTTATAAGGGCGACCCACGCTGGGTTCTAAAAAAGAACTTGAAGAAGGCTGCCGATATGGGTTTTACCTTCTATGTGGGGCCTGAATTAGAATACTTTTATTTCAAGAGCAGTGAGGGGAAACCAGAGGTGCTTGATCACGGTGGGTATTTTGATTTGACCCCCCTTGATGTAGCAAGTGACCTACGTCGAGAAACAGTTCTCACCCTGCAAGAGATGGGGATCGGTGTAGAATACAGTCACCATGAGGTAGCCCCCAGTCAACACGAAATTGACCTGCGTTATACTGATGCACTCACCATGGCTGATAATGCTATGACCTATCGATTGGTAGTAAAAGAAGTGGCCTTAAAACATGGGGTGTATGCTACCTTCATGCCCAAACCCATCTTTGGAGAAAACGGGAGTGGTATGCACGTTCATCAATCTCTATTTAAGGGGGACAAAAATGCCTTTTTTAATCCCGAAGACAAATACCATCTCTCAGATACAGGTAAAGGATATCTGGCTGGATTGCTGGCACACGCCCGTGAGTTTACTATTATTACTAATCAATGGGTCAACTCATTTAAGAGGTTGGTGCCAGGTTATGAGGCCCCTGTTTATCTTTCCTGGGCGCAGAGGAACCGTTCCGACCTCATTCGTATCCCTGTATATAAACCGGGCAGAGAGAAAGCTACCAGACTTGAATATCGCTCCCCTGACCCGGCATGCAACCC
Organism: uncultured Thermodesulfobacteriota bacterium; assembly: GCA_964580455.1. Classification (GTDB taxonomy): domain Bacteria; phylum Desulfobacterota; class WTBG01; order WTBG01; family WTBG01; genus CAZOKO01. The sequence goes on from CAZOKO010000005.1 coordinate 23,990, forward strand.
CTATTTGACTTTTGCTGCCATGCTCGCTGCTGGACTTGATGGCATTGAGAAAGGATTAACACCACCTACTCCTATTGAAGAAAATGTCTATGAAATGACGCCTCAGAAGAGGAAAAAACTAAAGATTGGCCAGCTTCCTGAAGATTTATGGGAAGCGATTATGATTGCTGAAAAAAGTTCGTTCCTAAAAGATTGCCTTGGGGACCATGTCTTTGAGAATTTTATAACCAATAAGAAGATAGAATGGGAAAGATACCGAGCTCAAGTTACAAATTATGAGCTGGATAAATATTTATCAATTTTGTGATGATATTTATTTTAATTTGATTTGTCCTGTGTATTAGGCTTAATCGTCCTAGAATCCATTTCAATATCCGTTTGCCGAAGAAGCTGACATTGTTACAGTAATTGTCCACAAGACCTTCTTTGGTTTCAAGCGAGGTCTCGTCATGAGCAATGCTGACATCAAAGAGGTTTATTGTGAAAGCTCTACTTGCATTAGAAGATGGAAAAGTTTTTAGAGGACGCTCCTTTGGTGCTCCTGGAGAAAGAGCAGGAGAGGTCGTATTTAATACCAGCATGACAGGATACCAGGAAATATTAACGGATCCTTCTTATAAAGGACAGATCGTTACTATGACCTATCCTCTGATGGGCAACTATGGTGTTAATGAGGAAGATCTGGAATCATCAGCACCACAGGCAGAAGGTTTCATAGTTAAGGAGGCAAGTGGAATTACCAGCAACTGGCGGTCTCGCAAGGGGTTAGGAGAATATTTAAAGGAATATAACATACCGGGTATTGAGGGTATCGACACCAGAGCATTAACCAAACATATCAGAACTTCTGGTGCAATGAAAGCCGTAATTTCCACCGAATGTCTGGATGAAGCAGTTCTAGTTAAGAAGGCCCAGGATTCCCCAGGTCTCATAGGACGTGATCTGGTAAAAGAGGTTACCTGTCAAAAACCTTACCAATGGAACGGAGAGGGGGAAGGAAACAACGCTTTTAAAGTAGTTGCCATAGACTGCGGCATTAAAACTAATATACTGCGGGTGCTTGATACAGCAGGGTGTGAGGTGACAGTAGTACCTGCCCACACCCGGGCAGAAGAGATTATAGCCCTGAATGCCAATGGCATTTTACTGTCAAATGGTCCAGGTGACCCGGCGGGAGTACCCCATATAGCAGAAACCGTTAGAGAGCTGATAGGAAAGCTGCCCATCTTTGGCATTTGTCTTGGACATCAGATTTTAGGGCTGGCTTTTGGAGGGAAAACCTATAAATTGAAATTTGGACATAGGGGTGCTAACCAGCCCGTAAAAGATCTGGCCACAGGGAAGGTGAGCATTACTTCTCAAAACCACGGTTTTTGTATAGATATTGGGAGCCTCAAAAAAGATGAAATCGAGTTTACCCATATAAATCTTAATGACCAGACTTTGGAAGGTATGAGGCATAAAAAATACCCGATTTTCTCAGTTCAGTATCATCCGGAAGCCTCCCCAGGACCCCATGATGCCAGCTACCTCTTTGAAGATTTCATCCACTTAATGGAAAAGTAAAAGGTGTACTATGCCGGCAAACGAAAAATTTAATTATGCTCATGGTTAATGTCTTTATTCATTCAAAATCTTAATAATCTGCGTTCATCTGCGTCCAAATTTAAAAATCAATTATGCCTAAACGTTCAGATATTCACAAGATCTTAATCATCGGCCCAGGACCAATCATCATTGGTCAAGCCTGTGAGTTCGATTACTCAGGAACACAGGCCTGTAAAGTCTTGAAAGAAGACGGTTTTAAAGTAGTGCTAATCAACAGCAATCCTGCCACTATCATGACTGATCCCGAGATGGCATATCGAACCTATATTGAACCCATAACACCAGAGCTGGTAGAAAAGGTAATCGCAAAAGAGCGGCCAGATACCCTGCTTCCTACCATGGGAGGTCAAACAGCTCTCAATGTAGCTTCAATAGTAGCAGAAAGAGGGGTTTTGGACACCTATAATGTTCAGATGATTGGAGCAAATTATGAAGCGATACAAAAAGCTGAAGATAGAAACCTATTCAAAAAGGCAATGAAAAGTATCAACCAGGATTTGCCCCTAAGCGGCCCGGCTCATAATATGAAGCAGGCCAGAAAAATAGCCAGAGAAATTGGATATCCATTAATCATTCGTCCCAGCTTTACCCTGGGTGGAACAGGTGGCAGTATTGCCTTTAACGTCGAAGAATTTGAAGATCTTGCATCTCAGGGAATTGAAAGCAGTATGATTAATGAGATACTCATTGAAGAATCGGTTTTGGGTTGGAAGGAATATGAGCTGGAAGTAATGAGGGACTTAAAGGACAATGTAGTCATTATTTGTTCCATCGAGAACTTTGACCCTATGGGCATCCATACAGGAGACAGTATCACTGTAGCTCCTGCTCAGACTCTAACTGATAAAGAATACCAGGAGATGAGGGATGCAGCTATAGATATTATCCGCGAGATCGGGGTTGAGACAGGAGGATCTAATATTCAATTTGCTGTTAATCCTGAAGATGGACGCAGGGTAGTTATAGAAATGAATCCCAGAGTTTCAAGAAGCTCTGCTCTTGCATCCAAAGCCACTGGTTTTCCTATTGCTAAAATGGCTGCAAAACTGGCGGTCGGCTATACTCTTGATGAAATACAAAATGACATTACATGTGAGACACCTGCTTCATTTGAGCCTGCTATTGACTATTGCGTGGTCAAGATTCCCCGCTTTACCTTCGAAAAATTCCCTGAGACCGATCCTACCCTCACCATTTCCATGAAATCAGTAGGAGAAACTATGGCCATCGGTCGCACCTTTAAAGAGGCTTTGCAAAAGGGTCTCAGGTCTCTTGAGACAGGCCGGTATGGTCTGGGTTCAGATGGAAAGGATATCATTCCTGATACACTTGACATCTGGGGAGATGAAAAATCTGACAGTAAAGAACTACGATCTCAAATAAAGGAAAAACTATCTGTACCGCAGGCAGAAAGGTTGTTTTATTTAAAACACGCCTTTCAGTTAGGAATGGACCTGGAAGAAATAGCTGAATTAACTAACATTGATCCCTGGTTTTTACATAATATTAAGGAAATTGTTGAAGTAGAAAACGAGATTACATCATACCTGCGATCACAGGGATATCAAAATTTAAGGGACAAAGGACCTCTTTTCTCTTCCCATGGACCTGAACCATCTCTTCCCCACGATATGTTACTTAAGGCAAAACAAAACGGTTTTTCAGATGTCCAACTTGCCCATCTTCTGGGCACTAATGAGGGTTCCATCAGAAAACAGCGTGAGGATCTTGACATCAAAGCCGTTTTCAAATCAGTGGATACCTGTGCTGCAGAATTTGAGGCCTACACCCCTTACCACTATTCTACCTATGAAGAGGAAGATGAATGTCAAAGAACAGACCAAAAGAAGATTATAATCTTAGGAGGAGGTCCTAACCGTATTGGTCAGGGTATTGAATTTGACTACTGCTGTGTTCATGCCTCCTTTGCTTTAAAGGAACTGGGATATGAAACCATCATGGTCAACAGCAATCCGGAAACAGTGAGCACGGATTATGATACTTCCAGTAAGCTCTACTTTGAACCTTTAACCCTGGAGGATGTACTCACTATTGCGGAGAAGGAAAGACCTGATGGGGTGATCGTGCAGTTTGGCGGTCAGACACCGCTCAATCTGGCAGTTCCCCTGGAGAAGGCGAAAGTACCCATTATAGGCACTACTCCTGACAATATAGACCGGGCAGAAGACAGGGATCGGTTCAAGCAGTTGCTTAAAAAGTTGCATCTTAATCAACCTCAAAACGATATTGCAACCACCATCGAAGAATCTTTGGCAAAAGCAAAAGTGATCGGTTTTCCAGTGATAGTGCGCCCTTCCTATGTTTTGGGAGGAAGGGCCATGAGAATCGTTTATAACGAAGAGTCTTTGCATGATTTTGCCGCTCATGCTATTCAGGCTTCTCCTGAACATCCCATATTGATAGACAAGTTCCTTGAGGATGCAATTGAGATTGATGTTGATGCCGTTGCTGATGGAAAAGAATGTGTTATTGCTGGAATCATGGAACACATTGAAGAAGCCGGGATACACTCTGGTGACTCTGCCTGTGTTATTCCACCCTATACCCTCGGTGATGAGATCATCGAAAATATTAAAGAAAGCACCCGGATGATTGCCATGGAACTGCAGGTAGTGGGATTGATGAACATTCAATATGCAGTAAAGAATGAGGTGCTCTACGTACTGGAAGTAAATCCCCGGGCTTCCCGGACGGTGCCTTTTGTCAGTAAAGCAACAGGTGTGGCCTGGGCAAAAATAGCCGCCAAAGTTATGGCAGGTAAAAAATTATCAGAGTTAGGGATTAGGAATGAGCATGAGATAAGCCATGTATCGGTTAAAGAGTCTGTCTTTCCTTTTAAGCGATTCCCCGGGATTGATCCTGTCCTGGGACCAGAGATGAAATCAACAGGGGAAGTTATGGGAATTGATAGTGATTTTGGCAGGGCATATGCCAAATCTCAGATTGCGGCAGGTCAAATACTTCCTGTAAAAGGAAGAGTTTTTATCAGTGTCCGAAACAAAGATCGACGTTCCATAATCTTCATTGCCAAAAAGCTTGCCGATTTAGGATTTGCCCTCATTGCTACAACAGGAACATCCAGGGTTCTTGCAAGCAATGGATTGGAAGTGAAGAGCGTTTTAAAAATTGGAGAGGGTCGGCCTAACATTGCCGACTTAATTAAGAACGGCGAAATTGATCTTATTATCAACACCCCTTCGGGAAAGAAATCCCATACAGACCAATTAAGTCTGAGAAGTCTTGCGGTAATGTATAACGTTCCTTACATCACCACCATTTCCGGTGCCTCTGCTGCAGTAAATGGCATTGAATTTCTTCAGAAGGGAGAAATCGAAGTAAAAGCGCTGCAGGATTATCATAAAGGGTGTACCTAGTTTAAGCTGAGCTTATCCTGGGGTATGAAGGGCTTAAGCAACTGGAATGTTGGAATGAGGGGTTGCTAATTAGGTTGAGTAGTTATTATGATAAATAATCATCTAAAAGAAGAATGTGGCATCTTTGGAATTTTTGGCTATGAAGATGCTGCCAGAATTACCTACCTGGGCCTTTATGCCTTACAGCATCGAGGTCAGGAAAGTACAGGCATTGTTGTCTCAGATGGAAAACGTTTAACAGACTATCGGGCGATGGGATTAGTGCCTGAGGTATTCAACGAAGATAACTTAAAACAACTGACTGGCGATAGAGCGATTGGACACGTACGTTATTCAACCACAGGAAGTTCAGAAGTAAAAAATGCACAACCTTTTAAGGTAGATTACTTCCGTGGTTCCCTTGCCGTTGCCCACAATGGAAATCTTGTTAACACTAACGAATTACGTCGCAGACTGGAAAAAGCAGGCTCCATTTTTCAATCCACCATGGATAGTGAGATTATTGTTCATCTGGTGGCTAAGTCTAAAAGTGCTACCCTTGAAGATGCACTGATCGACTCCCTGCCTAAACTGAAAGGAGCCTATTCTCTGCTCCTCCTCACTCAGGACCAGATGATTGGCATAAGAGACCCCCATGGTTTCAGGCCACTATGTCTGGGGAAACTTAATGGAGCTTATATTCTCTCCTCTGAAACATGTGCCCTGGATCTCATCCAGGCTGAATATATTAGAGAGGTTGAGCCAGGTGAAATCATTATTATAGACAAAAAAGGGGTGCATTCACTTAAACCTTTTGCGCCAGCCAGTTCTTCCCTTTGTATCTTTGAATTCATCTATTTTGCCCGTCCGGACAGCCATGTTTTTGGTGAGAGTGTATATCTGGCTCGAAAACGGTTGGGGAAAGAACTGGCTTTAGAAAAACCTGTAGAATGCGATCTGGTAATACCCATGCCGGATTCTGGCAATTGTGCTGCCCTTGGTTTTGCTGAAGCATCAGGGATTCCTTTTGAGATGGGCATTACCAGAAATCACTATGTGGGGCGCACCTTCATTCAGCCCTCGCAGGCGAGTAGAGATTTGGGAGTTAAGGTGAAGTCAAACCCGGTAAAGGATGTCATAAAGGATAAGCGGATTGTAGTAATCGAGGATTCCATTGTTCGTGGTACCACCAGTAAAATCAGGATGAGGAACCTTAGAGAAGCCGGTGCAAAAGAGGTTCATATGAGGGTAAGCTGTCCACCCCACAGATACCCTTGCTGTTATGGTATTGATTTCCCAACCCGGGAAGAATTGATTGCTTCCTCTCACTCTGTAGAAGAAATTTCTAAATTTATTGGACTGGATACCCTGGGATATTTGAGTCTGGATGGGATGGTCAAGGCTATGCCTTTTCCTAAAGAGAACTTCTGTTTATCTTGCTTCGATGGGAAATATCCTGTAAAATAAGAATTCTTGTATTCTCGATAGCATTGATAAAAAGATGAAATCCGACCGTTGATAGTTGAATATACTGAAGAAATGGTATAAATAATGGAATCTCAATTTGAGCCCCACATCGTATCCTTCTGCTGTCATAACTGCACGTCGTGCGCAGAAGATAACCTTGAATCAATCAGGAAAGAGAACTCTATTACTATCGAACTGAGGAAATTACCATGCACGGGAAAAGTAGATATCATTTATCTCTTAAAAGCCTTCGAAGAAGGCGCTGATGTTGTCTACGTGGTTGGTTGTCTGGAAGGAACATGTCATTACTTAGAGGGCAACATACGCACTAAGAGAAGAGTGAAATTTACCAAGAAGATTCTGGATGAGATAGGTATCGGTGGAGGCCGGGTTCACATGTATAATATAGATCCTTCAGATCCTGAGGCATTTAACAAAGTGACCCGTGAAATGAGAGATAAAATTGAAGAATTGGGGCCTTCTCCTCTAAAAGTAAAAAGCAAATAATGCCTAAGAAATATAACGTTAAAACAAAAATAACACCCCCACGATTTACACCCATTGGCAAATCCGGGATTGTTGACTTCAGCGAGGATTGTACTCGGTGTCAGGCCTGTGCCAAGGATGCTTGTATTTATGATGTCTATACTAACAGGAACTTTGATTCAAAGCAGCTTGCCGATTCCATTGACTATTTATGTAAAAATTGTTTTCGTTGTATCCAAACCTGTAAGAAGGGTCTTCTTTCCAAGTCTATAAACCCTGAATACCTGAAGATGGGGGACGACTATTGGACTCCTGACATCATCTCCAGTAACTGGTACCAGGCTGAAACAGGAAAGATTCCGGTCTCAGGTGCCGGGTATAGAGGTAGATTTGTGGGAAAAGGATTTGATGAAATGTGGACAGATATGTCTGAGATTGTGAGGCCAACTCGAGACGGTATCCACGGCAGAGAATATATCAGTACCGCTATCGATTTGGGCAGGAAGCCCTCTCTTCTTAAATTTAATAACGAAGGCACCCTTATCTCAGAAGTTCCACAGATTATCGATATACCCATTCCCATAATCTTTAACATGTTGCCTTTTGGCGATATCAGTGAAAATGTACTAGTCGCTATGGCTAAAGCGGCACAAGAACTTAATACCTTTATGATTATTACGGAAGAAACACGATCTTCATTAGCATCCTTTACAAAATGGCTCATCCCTCAGGTTTCTATAAAAAGCGGTAATCTTCCTGAAGAAATGATCAAAAACAAAATGATTATTGAGCTACTCTACGAAAACAATTGTGAAATAATTATGGAATCCATAAAAGGAATAAATCCTGACGTAATCCTCTCTTTGAAAGTACCATTAAATGATAAAGCAACCTCTATTGTGGAAGATCTTACCTTAAAAGGGGTTGAAGTCATCCACCTCTATGCAAACGCAAATGGTAATGCCATAAACGGTACCAATCCCGGATTCATAAAAGATCTTGTCAGAGAGGTTCATCTTAATTTAGTAGAAAAATCAATTAGAGATGAGGTTACGCTCCTCGTGAGTGGTGGCATTGCAATGGCGGAACACGTTGCCAAAGTGATTATCTGTGGGGCAGATGGAGTGGCAATTGACTTACCTGTTTTGATTGCGCTAGAGTGTCGATTATGCAGAAAATGCCAAAAAGGCCTGCCGTGCCCTGTGGAAGTGGAAAACATTGAACCAGAGTGGGCAACGCAACGGATTATGAATTTAGTAGGGGCATGGAGGAGTCAATTGATTGAAGTGCTGGGAGCCATGGGCTTACGAGAGGTAAGGAGATTGAGAGGAGAGACAGGAAGGGCTATGTTCTTTCAGGATCTAGAGAGAGAGAACTTTGCCCCTCTTTTTGGAGAAAGAAGAGAGAATGGATGATAGAGAATTAGCAAAAACGATAGAGATTAAACCAACTCCTTCTCGTTTTAGAAATCCCATAGGGAAATATAAAATCAGGAGAAGCCCACAATGCATAGGTTGCGGAAAATGTGTTGAGCTTTGTCCTTATGGCGTTCACCAGTGGGTAGGGAAAAAGCTTGCCCGCCCTAAGGATTACAAATGTATCGGTTTCTCCTGCCGGGAAAACCCATTTTACTGTATTGATCAGTGTCCCCAAAAGGCACTCAGGCTTGCGGTCAATCCCATTTGTGAGACACTAGGGGATTATCGCTGGACTGCAGATTTAATCATCAGTACCTGGGAACAGGCAGAGACAGGGAAAGCACCCATTGTAGATTGTGAATACAAGGTGGGTGATTCTGGTGGTGGCTTTGATCGTATAAGATTTAAGTTTCCTGAGGAAAAACTAGACAAAAAACTTGCTCCTGATGAAATCTCAACTGGTATTGATCTGAATAAAAGAGGTGATGGACGCCCAAAGATAAGCATTTCACTCCCCTTCTATGGTGGTGGAATGTCCTTTGGTTCGGTCAGTTTGCCCACCATAGTTGCCAGAGCAAAGGCGGCAAAGACCTGGAATACTTTCACCTGTACCGGTGAGGGTGGATATCCTGAGGCCCTTGCACCCTATGATGATCACGTGATTACCCAGGTTGCAACCGGACTCTTCGGAATAAAGGAACAAACTATAAAACGGGTAAGGATCGTAGAATTCAAATATGCTCAAGGGGCAAAACCAGGATTAGGCGGACATTTACTGGGAGACAAGGTTACCCCTGCGGTAGCTCAGATGAGGGAATCTGTAGTGGGGAATGCACTTTTCTCGCCTTTTCCTTTCCACAGTGTCTATTCCATAGAAGATCACAAGAAACACGTGGACTGGATTAAACAGATCAACCCTCATACTTTAGTATCAGTAAAAGTCTCAACCCCAACAGACGTAGATATGGTGGCGGTAGGGAGCTACTATGCGGGTGCACACATCATACACATAGACGGGAGCTATGGCGGTACAGGAGCAGCACCAGATATCGCTAAAAAGAATATCGCAATGCCTATTGAGTACGCTATCCCCAAAGTTCACAAGTTCCTGGTAGAAGAAGGAATTAGGGATGAAATGGTCTTAATTGCCAGTGGGGGAATCAGGACTGTCTACGATGTGGCTAAAGCTATTGCCCTGGGCGCAGATGGAGTGGTAATTGGAACCTCAGAGCTGGTTGCACTTGAGTGCGTGCGCTGCGGTAATTGTGAGAGTGGCCGTGGTTGTGCAAGGGGAATAGCCACCACAGACATGAAACTAACTGATCTGATTTATATGGAGTGGGCAGTTCAGAGACTTATTAATCTCTTTTCCTCCTGGAGAACTCAGTTGGTTGAAATTTTAGGACAACTAGGTATGAGTAGCATCAAGGAACTGGTCGGCAGAACAGATTGTCTGATCCATTTAGACTATGTCACGGAGGCACAGGAGAAAGTTGCAAATTAAATATTGAACCACGAAGCACACGAAGAAGCACGAAGTATGTTAATGCAAAACTAAGTAAATTCGCAACCGAATAACCAATGACAGTTATGTCTTTCTAGCTTGAAGAAAAATGAAAGAGAACTTTTCGCCAACACTAATCAAAAACATTCTTAACTCCCGCTCGAAGCTAGCAAGAGCTTACCCCCCTCCCTCGTCATACAAAGTCGAGGAGGAAGGCGGTTGTGGTGTTACTGGTTTCGCCTGTAGCATCCCGGTGAGCGGGCGCCATATCTTCGAACCATCCACCCAGATGCACAACCGGGGAAATGGCAAAGGAGGAGGTATAGCTGCGGTGGGATTTTCCCATGAAGAACTGGGAGTTACTCCTTCCGCTTTGCAAGAAGATTATTTAATCCAAATCGCTTTGCTTGACCCTAGCATTCGAGAAACAGTAGAAGAACAATATATAAAGCCCTTTTTGGATGTGGATAAAGCTGAAAGGATTCCCACAGTCGATGATTATAAAATGATTGAGGGGCTGGAGACCAGGCCCCCTGATGTGTGGCGATATTTCTCCAGGGTGAAAAAAAAGGTGCTGGAAAGATTCATTGAGGAGAACAGGCTCGAGAATATGGACATCAGAAGAGCTGAAGATGAATTTATTTGTCAAAACAGTTTTAAGCTCAATCAAAAGTTCTACGCCTCCCTGGGTGAAAAGAAAGCCTTTGTTTTGTCTCACGGACGCAATATGATGATCCTTAAGATTGTGGGCTATGCAGAACAGGTGGCACAATATTATAAACTCGAGAACTTTAAGGCTCACATCTGGATAGCCCATCAACGCTATCCAACCAAGGGACGGGTCTGGCATCCAGGTGGTGCCCATCCCTTCTCCGGGATGGATGAAGCCCTGGTCCATAATGGCGACTTTGCCAATTATTTTTCCGTTTCAGAATATCTAAAACAGAGAAACATCTACCCACTTTTTCTCACCGATACCGAGGTTGCGATTCTCCTATTTGATCTGTGGAACAGGATTTACGGTTACCCCCTGGAATATATAATTGAAGCCTTAGCCCCCACCACTGAAATGGATTTCGATCTGCTTCCTTCTGAAAAACAGAAAATGTATCAAACGATTCAAACAAGCCATATCCACGGTTCACCAGATGGCCCCTGGTTTTTCATCATTGCCAGGAATGACCCTTACAAAGAGAAATTTCAGTTGATCGGCATTACTGATACCGCCATGCTGCGGCCTCAGGTATTTGCCCTTCAAGAAGGGGAAGTACAAATAGGACTTGTTTGTTCTGAAAAACAGGCTATTGATGCCACCCTCCATAGCTTATCTCAAGAAGATAAAAGATTTTGTCCTGTCGCAGACAAATACTGGAATGCCCGTGGAGGTAGCTACACAGACGGTGGTTCATTTCTCTTTACGCTCAAGAACAGTAATGGTAATGGAACCCAAAAGAATCTCATTTGCACCGACAAGTTTGGCTGCATAATCTCTACCCCTGAAGGACAGGTTCATTGGGATAGGAGTATCAATCTAGCAACTCCTTCGGATGAACGTGTACTTATGGATAAGCTTAAAGAAGGATTCGAACAAAAAAATACAGCCAATTTATCAAGATACATTAGAGATAACATCATAAACTGGGATTACAATACCTTCATTTGGTGCTGTCAGAAGCTGGGAGAAAAGGCCAGTGAGAGTGATGGGAATAAAACCAAGGTTATTGACATCTTTACCTCCCTTATTGATCACCGCTATGACACAGGGAATAAAAAGAGGAGTTCTATCCTTCAGATCCTTGAAGAACACCTCTATAAGGTACTACACTCAAACCCCTTTTGCGGAACTAACGGGACCAATCATTACAATCTGATTGATTACGCTACCAGAGACAAACTGACCTCGCCGCACCATCCGGAACAGGTTTTAATTATTCACGCCAGGGACTTCTTTCCCGAAGGCGATGCTTGTGATGCCAGGCTCATCAGTGATGCCTACCAGATGGGTTGGAAAAAATTTATAGCTTACGACTACAGAGGGCAGCGATTTTGTGGCTGTGGACTGGGTTCTGATACTAAAGATGTGAGAATCGATGCCTATGGAAGTTCAGGGGATTACCTTGCCTCCGCTATTGATGGATTAGATATACATGTTCACGGGAATGCTCAAGACCAGTTGGGTCAGATCATGAAATCAGGCAAACTGGTAGTTTACGGAGATGTGGGACAGACGTTCATGTATGGCGCCAAAGGCGGAGAAGTCTATGTGATGGGTAACGCTGCCGGCAGACCACTCATCAATGCGGTGGGACGACCCAGAGTGGTTATTAATGGGACCGCTTTGGATTATCTGGCCGAAGCTTTTATGGCAGGAGACCCTCTGCGTGGCGGGGGATTTGTGGTTTTAAACGGAATCGAATTTGACGAAAAAGGAAAGGTGAGAGAGCAGACATCTCCTTACCCTGGATCTAATCTCTTTTCCCTTGCTTCAGGTGGTGCTATTTATGTGAGAGATCCGCACAGTAAACTGGTGGAAGAACAGTTAAACGGGGGTGAGTTTGGCTCCCTCACTCAGGATGACTGGAACCTCATTCTCCCCTACCTAAAGGAGAATGAGAGACTATTTAATATTTTGATAGAGCAAGACCTTCTTACTGTGGAAGGAAAGGTAAAAGAACCTCAAGAAGTCTATCGGAAAGTAATCGCAGTTAAACTCGATGTACTGACAGAGGTAGAAGGGGAATAAAACGGGAGAAAAATATGCAGTCTGAGTCTTTATTTACCCCTGATTCCAGCTGGCTTGCTGAAATAGAGACGAGTAGTGGGGTTAAAGTTTCTGCTTGTTATCAATGCAAGAAATGTTCGAGCGGGTGTCCCGTAACCTTTTCCATGGACTATCTGCCGAATCAGATACTTCATATGATTCAGATGGGACTGAAAGATGAGGTGTTAAAGAGTGGTACCATCTGGGTGTGTGCCTCCTGTGAAACCTGCACCACCCGCTGCCCCAACGATATTGATATCGCCAGGACTATGGACGTATTGAGAAGGGCATCACTTGAGTCAGGTTTAGTGACAGGAGAAAAAAAGGTGCCCGTTTTTCATGAGGCCTTCCTCTCCTCTATCAAGAGCAAGGGGAGGGTGTATGAATTAGGGATGATCGGTCAGTATACTTTAAAGAGTGGAGATGTGATAACCAAACTTAAGAGTGGCTCACTGATGGAAGAAGTAAAACTTGGATGGCAGATGTTTAAGAAGGGAAAGCTTAAACTCTTCCCCCAGAAGATAAAACGAGCAGGAGAAATTAAGAGGTTATTTAAGAAATTTGCAAGAGGAGAAGGTGAGTGAAGGTTTCCTACTACCCAGGATGTTCCTTACATGGTACCGCACTGGAATATGATGAATCCACCCGTGTAGTCTGCCATATGCTCGGCATTGAACTTCAAGAGCTTTCCGACTGGAACTGTTGCGGTGCAAGTTCTGCCCACAGCACCAATGAAGCTCTATCTGTTGCTCTTCCTGCTCGCAATCTCGCTATAGCAGAGAAAGTTGGTTTAGACCTGGTAGTTCCCTGTGCTGCCTGTTTTCAACGACTTAAGGTGGCAGAAAAGCATGTCAAAGAAAAAACAGAACCGGCCATTGATACCCCTTATCAGGGGAATGTCCCCATCAAACATCTACTCGATTTCCTTTGTGAAGAAGAAGTGCTTAAGGTAGTTAAACAGAAGGTGAAAACACCCCTTAAGGGTTTAAAAACGGTTTGTTATTATGGATGCCTTACAGTGCGTCCGCCTCGGGTTATTGATGCGGTAAATTGTGAAGACCCACAAGCCATGGACGAGCTCTTAACTCTGTTGGGAGCAGAGAATCACCCCTGGTCCTATAAAACAGACTGTTGTGGGGGAGGTTTGATATTATCCCGTACCGATATCGTAGTCAGGTTATCCGGGAAGCTGCTTCAGATGGCTAAGGAAGCAGGGGCAGACTGTATAGTGACTGCCTGTCCTCTCTGTCAAGCCAATCTGGATACCAGGCAGGCAGAGATCTCCAAAACACTCGGAAAGAATACGCGCATCCCCATATTTTATTTTACGGAACTCTTGGGGCTAGCCCTGGGAAGTGGTGAGGCAGGTCAGTGGGTAAAAAGACACATCGTTGACCCACGCAATCTGCTTAAAGCTCATAACCTCCTGTGAATGCAGGAAAAAGATATAAAAAGGTCATACTAAGAAAAAAGGTAGAAGTATATGTCTGAAAAAGTTGGCGCGATAATGGTAGTAGGTGGTGGGATTGCCGGTATGCAGGCGTCACTCGACTTAGCAGACTCGGGATACTATGTGTATCTGGTGGAGGAGTCTTCATCCATAGGAGGACACATGGCCCAACTGGATAAGACCTTCCCCACCAATGACTGCTCCATGTGTATTATCTCACCCAAGCTGGTCGAGGTATCCAAGCACTTAAATATTGAGATTATCCCCAACAGCAAGATTAAGAAGATTGATGGAGAGGCGGGAAATTTTAAAGTCACCTTAAATATGAGTCCCCGCTTTGTAGATTTGGAGAAGTGTAATGCCTGTGGGGACTGTATCGAGAAGTGTCCTGTTCATCTTTTAAGTGAGTTTGATGAGGGGTTAGGTCTCCAAACGGCAATTCATAAGCGTTATCCCCAGGCCATCCCCGACGCAATGCTGATTACCAAAATCAACCGCCCTCCCTGTGTAATTACCTGCCCTGCTTCGGTCAATGTACAGGGCTATGTGGCTCTTGCGGCAGAAGGGAAATTTGAGGAAGCCTATAAGGTTATCAAGAGACAAAATCCTTTTCCCTCTGTATGTGGGAGGGTATGCCACCACCCCTGCGAGTTAGAATGTAATCGTAAGGAGTTGGATGAGGCAGTTGCCATAAATCCACTCAAACGTTTCATTTCAAATTATGCGAGAGAAAAGAAAAAGAACGGGACCGCTGATGAGAAAGCTGTCCTCTTTGCTGAAAAACCCGCTATTGATCACCAAAAACCCAAGGTTGCTATTGTAGGCTCAGGCCCCTCAGGGCTCACGGCCGCTCAGGATTTGGTATTCTTAGGTTATCCTGTGACCATTTTTGAATCGCTCCCTTTCCCTGGTGGAATGATGCTTACGGGAATTCCCTCCTATCGTCTGCCCAAAGAGATTCTCAAAGAAGAGATTCAGGAGATCATTGATTTAGGGATAGAACTTAAAACAAATACCTCCATCGGGAAGGACCTGAGCTTTGACGATCTAAAAAGTCAGGGATATAAGGCCTTGTACCTGGCGCTTGGTGCTCAAACAAGCAGAAGGCTTCCCATTGAGGGTAATGACCTTGATGGAGTTTTAGGAGGAGTTGAGTTTTTAAAAGATGTAAACCTAGGCACACCACCTTCTATTGGAAAGAAGGTGATGGTAATTGGTGGCGGTAATGTAGCTGTGGACGTAGCTCTAAGTGCGCTTCGTATAGGGGCGAAAGAGGTGGAGATGTTCTGTCTGGAAAAACGGGAGGAGATGCCTGCCCATGAGTGGGAGATCGAAGATGCACTGGAAGAAGGAGTCAAGATCAATTGCAGCTGGGGACCAGAGAGCTTTGAAGGAAAAGAAGGAAAAGTAAGCGGAGTAAGTTTAAAGCG
The DNA here is from genome assembly GCA_964580455.1 of uncultured Thermodesulfobacteriota bacterium. Classification (GTDB taxonomy): domain Bacteria; phylum Desulfobacterota; class WTBG01; order WTBG01; family WTBG01; genus CAZOKO01. The sequence continues at coordinate 39,488 of CAZOKO010000005.1, forward strand.
GTGTACTTCTGTTTTTGATTCCGATGGCAGGTTCACACCTTCCTATGATGAGAAGGAGACCACTTCGACCAGTGCGGATACAGTGGTTGTAGCCATAGGTCAGGCTGCCGACCTTTCTTTCTTAGGAAAAGAGAGTTCACTTGAGACCATTGGAGATGTCGCACTCAAGTCAGATGAGATAACCTTGGAGACGAACCTTCCCGGTGTCTTTGCCGGTGGGGACGGAGTCACCGGACCAAAATCGGTGATAGAGGCAATCTTTCATGGACATGAGGCAGCAATTTCCATTGACCGTTACCTTAAAGGAGAAGATTTAAGAAAGGGCAGAATAAGAGAAAAGGAGGAGCCCGCGCCGCGTCCTGAAGATAGGGTCTTCGAACTAAAACCCCGCCAGAAGGAGGAGAAGCTACCAGTCACTGAGAGAAGGGCAAACTGGAAGGAAATCACCCGTTCTCTAACTGAAGAGCAGGCCATTTCCGAAGCAAAGCGCTGCATGAACTGTGGGTACTGTTGTGAGTGTCTGCAGTGTGTGGAGGTCTGTAAGGCAGAAGCAATAGACCATGAGATGGTAGAAAAAGAGCTTGAGCTAAACGTGGGTTCTCTTATCCTTGCCCCGGGTTTTGACAAGTTTGATCCCGAGCTTCGGGGAGAATATGGGTATGGCCGTTTGAAGAATGTGGTTACCAGTTTAGAGTTTGAACGGTTGTTCTCAGCCTCCGGTCCGCATCAAGGACATGTGCTCAGACTATCCGATCATAAGGAACCCAAAAGGATTGCATGGATTCAGTGCGTGGGTTCCCGGGACATTACCTGCGGTCGTGATTACTGTTCCTCAATATGCTGCACCTATGCCACCAAGCAGGCTATCATCACCCGTGATCACTATCCCGAGATGGAGACAACCATCTTCTATAATGATTTGAGGACTTTTGGCAAAGGGTTCGATCGCTACTATGAGTCTGCAGTAGAAAAGTACGGAGTCAAATATATAAAGAGTATGATTTCTACTATAAAGGAACTCCAGCAGAGCAACAACCTTTTAATCACTTATATCTCTGATGAGGGTGAAGTTAAAGAAGAGGAGTTTGATCTGGTGGTTTTATCCCTGGGGCTGGTACCCTCAACTGGAAGTAAGGAATTGATGGAGATAACATCTGTTGAGTTTAATTCCTTTGGATTCTGTAACACCCATCCTTTCACTCCAAGCCAGACCTCACGCCCCGGCATCTATGTCGCGGGTGCCATTGAGGAGCCGCGAGATATACCGGAGACAGTGATGAGTGCAAGTAGTTCAGCCGCACTCTCAGCAGAACTTCTGGCAAGTGAGCGGGGAAAGATGATCAGGGAGAAGGAGTATCCACCTGAAAAGGATATCTCAGGGGAGCCCCCCCGCGTGGGGGTGTTCGTCTGCCGTTGTGGATCAAACATTGCCCGGGTGGTAGAAGTACCTGGTGTGGCTGCGTATGCAAAAACCCTTCCTTCAGTAGTTTATGCAGAGGAGAACCTCTATACCTGTTCCACGGATACCCAAAGGAATATTGTATCTGCTATTGAAGAACACGGTATCAACAGGGTGGTGGTAGCCTCCTGCAGCCCACGCACTCATGAACCCCTCTTCCAGGATACCATACGAGAGGCTGGCCTAAACAAATATCTCTTTGAGATGGCCAACATCAGGGATCAGTGTAGCTGGGTGCATGCAACCCACCCTCAGGAAGCAACAGAGAAGGCAAAGGATTTGGTGCGGATGTCAGTAGCACGGGCAATCACTTTGGGACCCCTAAAGGAGCTTTCCTTTGAGGTTAAACAACAGGCACTGGTAATAGGAGGAGGGCTATCAGGAATAGTGGCTACACTGTCCCTGGCTCAACAGGGATTTGGCGTTTACCTCATTGAAAAGACAGATCAGCTGGGAGGAAACCTCAATGACATTCACTACACCTTGGAAGGGGTAAAACCAAGAGAGTATCTTAGTCCCCTCATTAAAGAGATTAAAGCAAATGACAAAATCACCGTCCATAAAAACGCAGAGGTAATGGACTACTCTGGCCATGTGGGTAACTTTACAAGTAAGATTAGCTGTGAGGGAAAAGAGTTCGAATTGGAACACGGCGTGGTTATTGTGGCAACCGGTGGTATGGAGTATACGCCGGTTGAGTACCACTACGGTAAGAGTGAGCGGGTAATCACTCAGCGGGAATTGGAGGAAAAGATTGTAAGTGATGGCAACCGGTTCAAGGAACTCAAAGAGGTGGTGATGATCCAGTGTGTGGGCTCAAGGGAGCAGCCCAACCAATACTGCAGCAGGGTATGCTGCTCGCAGGCTATTAAGAACGCACTCAAGCTTAAAGAAATAAACCCTGAGATCAAGGTATCTGTCTTGTATCGAGATATCCGCTCATACAGTTTCAAGGAACTATACTATCGCAAAGCCCGAGAGGCAGGAGTGAATTTTCTTCGCTACGATTTGGAGACCAAACCAGAGGTTAAAGCAGAAAATGGAAAGGTTAAGGTTGTCGTTAAAGATGACATTTTGGATTCTTCAATTCAGCTTAGCCCTGATTATCTGGTTTTAAGTGCCGCCATTCGTCCTCATCCCGAAAATGAAAGGTTAGCGAGTACCTTTAAGCTTCCTCTCACCCCTGATGGGTTTTTCCTTGAGGCTCACATGAAATTGCGACCTCTCGACTTTGCAAGTTCAGGGATGTTTCTCTGCGGATTAGCCCATTCGCCCAAGTTTATTAACGAAAGTATTGCTCAGGCAAAGGGATCTGCTTCCCGGGCAGCAACTATCCTCTCACAGAGGCAGATGCTGATAGGAAGTGTGGTATCAGTGGTTGATAGGGAGCGTTGTGCTGCTTGCTTAACCTGCGTGAGGATTTGCCCTTACAATGTTCCTGTTATCACTACAGAGGGGGTAGCTGAGATTGAGGCGGTTTCATGTCGTGGTTGCGGCATCTGTGCCAGTGCATGCCCTCGCAGTGCCATCCAGGTTCAGCACTACAGGGATGAACAAATTATAGAAAAGTGTGTTGCTCTTTCTTAGCATGCAACCTTTTATTATTTAAGAAGTATTTTTCTGGGTATGAGAGATGAGTGATTTTGAACCCAAAATTGTTGCGTTTTGTTGTGAGTTTTGCGCCTACACCGCTGCTGACCTGGCGGGCTCCATGCGGCTTGAGTATCCACCAAATGTGCGAATCGTAAAGCTGATGTGCACCGGAAAGATAGATACCCTTTATCTTCTCAAGGCCTTTGAGAGGGGTATTGATGCCGCTTTTGTGGCAGGGTGAGAAGAGGGTGGATGCCATTTCCTGGAGGGAAATATACGAGCAAAACAAAGGGTCCGATACACCAAGCAACTACTTGACGAAGTTGGCATTGGTGGCAGGAGATTAGAAATGTTTAACATGGGCGCATCGGATGCGATTAAGTTTGTAGACGCCGCTCATGAAATGACCAAGAGGGCAAAAGAGCTAGGCCCCAATCCTTTAAGAACTACACCATAGGAGTATAGAATGATTGTTGCAGAAAGAAAATCCGTAGATGAGATTAAGCAGACCTTAGAGGGTTATAAAAAAATTCTGATTGTGGGTTGCGGCACCTGTGTTGCCGTATGTATGGCAGGTGGCGAAAGAGAAGTTGGCATACTGGCGAGCCTTCTCAAAATGTCTTTTCGTATGGAGGGCAAAGAAGTTGAAATTGGAGAGGTCACCGTTGAGAGGCAGTGCGACAAAGAGTTTCTTCAGCCTTTGGAAGAAAAGATCAAGGATTATCAGGTGGTGGTTTCTCTAGCCTGTGGTATAGGTATCCAATTTCTAGCTGAAATGTATGACAGCAAGGTCGTTGTGCCGGGGGTTAATACCAGATTCCTGGGCTCTAACGAAGGAGAGGGAGTCTGGCGGGAAAGATGTAGAGCTTGCGGTGATTGCTTATTGGCTGAAACCGGTGGAATTTGCCCTGTTACTACCTGTGCCAAGGGACTGCTCAATGGTCCCTGCGGAGGTACTAATGATGGGAAGTGCGAGGTGGATAAAGAGAAGGACTGCGCCTGGACCTTAATCTATCAAAAATTGGAGAAGCTTGGAAAGCTTGATACCATTCGCGCCATCTTCCCACCAAAAAACTATCAGGTTCAAACACAACCAGCACGCATGGTTCACGAAGTTTATCAGAAAGGAGAAGATGAGTAATGGCATCCCCATTCAAGGAAGCACTCGATTCAGAAAAATTCGTGGTGACTGCAGAGATATCTCTTCCCAAGGGAATCACTATTGCTGAGATGCTAGAAAACATCGATTTACTCAAAGACAAGGTGGCCGCACTCAATGTCGCAGATAACCAGGATGCCATCATGCGTCTCAATCCCCTGTCTGTATGCCATTTGATAAAAGAGAGCGGGGGGGAACCAATTTTGCAAATGAATTGCCGGGATAGAAATCGTTTAGCTTTGCAATCTGATTTGTTGAGTGCTCATGTGTTAGGTATCCACAATGTTCTATGTATAACCGGTGATCACACAACCCTCGGAGATCATAGTGAAGCCAAGCCAGTTTATGATCTAGATTCAGTCCAGTTATTGCAGGCTGTAAAGTCGCTTCAGGAAGGCAAAGATCTGGGAGGGAGTGAATTGTTCGGCTCCCCACAATTTTGTGTAGGTGCTATTGTTGTCCCTGAAGCAAATCCCATAGAGCCGCAGTTACTCAAATTCGAAAAGAAAGTGAACGCGGGTTCGGCTTTCTTCCAGACCCAGGCTGTCTTTGACGTAGATAAATTTAGAAACTTTATGAAGTTTGCCCGCCAGTTTAAGGTGAAGATTCTAGCAGGGATTGTTCTGTTGGAATCAGCCGACATGGCACAGGGGATGAATATCCCGGGTGTTTATATACCACAAAAGTTGATTGAAGAGATGGCCAGTGTGGGGAAAGAGAAAGAGCTTGCTAAGGGCGTTGAGATAGCTGGAAAGATAATTAAGCAAATAAAAGAAGAATCAATTTGTGACGGTGTTCACATTATGGCCGGAGGAAAAGAGAAAGTAGTTCCTGATATCTTGACCGCATCTGGATTAATCTAGAAGGAGAGGGGTTAAAGATGGAAATTATTGACGCCATCAGCAAATGGATAAAATATCAGGTAGAACAGGCAGGTGCTAAAGGGGTCGTTATAGGGTTAAGTGGTGGATTAGATTCCGCTGTGGTGGCTGCCCTTGCTAAAAGATCCCTCCGTGATGAGGTCTTGGGGTTGATTCTTCCCTGCCACAGTCAAAAGGAAGATGAAGAAGATGCAAAACTTATCGCTTCCTATTTACAACTGGAAACAATTACACTCGATTTAAGCTCCGCATACGATTCTCTGATTGCCATTCTGCCTTCTGCAGATAAAAACACTACAGCTAATATAAAACCCCGTTTGCGAATGATTAGCCTTTACTATTTTGCCAGTTTAAAAAACTATCTGGTGGCAGGAACTGGCAATAAAAGTGAAATCTCGGTAGGCTATTTTACAAAATACGGTGACGGAGGTACGGACATCCTGCCTTTAGGAGATTTACTCAAATCTCAGGTAATTGAAATTGCGATAAAGCTGGCTTTGCCAGAGGCAATCATTAATAAACCCCCTTCAGCCGGTCTCTGGCCCGGACAAACAGATGAGGATGAGCTAAAGATTACCTATGAGAAACTGGATCAAGCCATTTTAGATATTACATCCAATCATGCTAAAGCAACACCTCCCGATATTCGCTCTCGTGTTGAAGAACTTATTAAAAGTTCCGAGCATAAAAGAGTACCTATTCCAATATTCAAAAATCGTTAAGAATTTCAATAAAAAGGCAGATGCTTATTCTCCTATTGACGTGAATATCTACAGGTAATGAAAATAATTCCTATTGATTCTCCGTTCAAAAAATGTTAGTTATTCAGCGATTGATCAGATTTATCTTAATGTAAGGGCGTATGCAAAATTTAGCCAGAGGTATTAAATAATGCAAGAGAGAAATATTAAATGGATTGAGGAGACTGTAGCTGAGCAGAATGAGTGGAGGATTAATACCATTAATCTCATTGCCAGCGAAAATGTGATGAGCTGTCGTGCCCGTAATGTCCTGGGTTCTGATTTTGCTCATCGTTATGCGGAAGGACATCCGGGAGAGAGATACTATCAGGGCACAGATAAGATTGATGAGATAGAAAGCTGGATAAAACAGCAATTAAAAACACTATTCAATTGCCAACATATGGAAGTAAGGCCTATCAGTGGGACAGTAGCCAATGATGCTGTTTTCAGCAGGTATATAAAACCTGGAGATGTGGCTATGGTAAATTCAACAGCAGGAGGTGGACACATCAGCCATCATAAATCCGGGTCTGTTGGCAAATACACGAAAAATATAGTAGATTTTCCTCTCACCCCTGATGGCTACCATATTGATACAGATCAAACCCACCAATTAATTAAAAAACTGCACCCGAAGGTTCTCATTTTAGGGAAAAGTCTCTTTCTTTTTCCGGACCCCGTTAAAGAACTTGTTGGTATTTGCAGGGAAAACGAAACAACCCTTATTTATGATGCCGCACATGTCCTGGGCCTGATCGCAGGGAAACAATTTCAAGACCCCTTAGGTGAGGGAGCCGACATTGTTACAGCCAGCACTCACAAGACCTTCTTTGGTTCCCAGAGAGGCCTGATCATGAGCAACATGGGTACCAAAGATTGGTGGAAGATTGACAAGGGTGCATTTCCGGGTTCCTCTTCCAACCATCACCTCGATACTCTTGTTTCTCTGGCAATAACTACCTGTGAAATGATCACCTTTGCTGAAGAATATTCTAAACAGACCATATCAAATGCTAAAGCACTGGCCAGAAGTCTTCATGAATTGGGATTTAATGTACAGGCTAAAGATTATGATTTCACAGAATCTCATCAGATTGCCGTTGATGTATCCGAATTGGGTGGAGGAAATGAGGTTGCCCGCATTCTGAAAGAGAATGACATAATCCTCAACATGAATCTTCTTCCCTTTGAACCTCTGGAAAAGGTTACCAATCCTTCAGGAATCCGCATCGGAACTCAGGAAATGACCCGATTTGGAATGAAAGAAAAAGAGATGGAACAAATAGCCGAACTGTTTAAAAAGTGTCTTAAAGACACCACTTCTACAAATAATGAGGTGAGAGAACTAAGAAAAAGCTTCCAGAAGGTTCAGTATTCTTTTGATGAATGATCTCATTTGTCCAAATAGATGGTTTGTTTCTTTTCCTGTTTACCTGCTTCCCTTCCACCAATTTAACGTCTCGG
>CAZOKO010000006.1:0-45639 GCA_964580455.1 uncultured Thermodesulfobacteriota bacterium
TGAGGTAGCTTAAATGAAAACTTTCAGGTGACAACTACCTTGACAAACGGCGCCCTTCCTATTTGATAGTCAGAGTGAAGTAAGTGGTTATGTGCAAACTAATCTTTTGGAATGCAAAGTAGTCTTAGCTACCACAGCATTTTTTATACTTTTTACCACTTCCACATGGGCAGAATTCATTGCGTCCAACTTTCTTCTTGGCTATCTTTGGTTTTGGTGGATTCAATAATATTTCTAAATCGGTAATATCCTCTGGTTTATCTGGTTCCAATTCAATTGTATATTTCCAACCGTTTTCTTCAAATATTGATGCTACTTCTTTCAATCTTTCTTCTGTTTGTACACTAACAACAACGGGGTTCTTTTCAGTGCCTAATTTTGCCATCTTTTTACCATCAAAAACCTTTTCCATATTTTTACCCTTAAAAATATTATAGGATTTATCTACCGCATAACAATTAATGTACGAATTAGATATGGGGTCAAATCTACGTTTGACTCTTGTTTAAATCTTTCCCAATCTTTTAATCGATTTCTAAATTTGAAATTCTTGTTCAGTCCTCTTTTTTACGTATTAGTGCACTGATAACGGAACCCCGCTTGTAAATTTTAGTTGCCCAACTATTACCGGTGAGCGTAAAGGCTTTTACCTCATTTCGCACGTTAAACCCAGATTTTGCAGTAGGCTTAGTAGCGAGGTGTAGAAAACCGCAGTGAAACGCGCAGTTGGAGCGATTTTGCGACGAAGGCATAATCATTATTATGTTGAGAAGCAAAATCGTGAAACAAGCGTTGCAACAAGGATTTTCAAGCCGCAGTAGATGGCTACTGCAAATTCTGGGTTAAATTACATTTCTCTCAGCCAATCTGTATCTACATACTCACTAATCAGTTCAGCAACCAATGCCACATCTTCCTGATGAGGAGGGGAAAGGTAGGGAATCACCCCGAGTAAGGGAACTCCTGAAAGCTTTTTGATAACCTGATGATTGGTTTTTGCTGAAAGATCAGAATCAGGGCTAAGACTATTAATGATAATACCCAAAATAGTCAACCCATTGCTTTGAGCATACTCTACGGTAAGTAACGTATGGTTGATAGTACCCAAAGCATCTCGTGCAACCACAATCACAGGAATCCCCAAAAGCTTGATTAAATCTGCATTGGTAAAAGTTTTATAAAGTGGTGCCAGTAACCCCCCGGCTCCCTCTACCAAAACAATGTCATATTTTATTTCAAGCTGCTGGTAAATTGACTTCACATTTTCCAGATCGATTTCAACCCCCTCCAATTCAGCCGCTATGCTGGGAGCCAAAGGATTCTCTAAACGATAGGGAACAATTAAATCTAAATCATCGGTGGACGAAGACATCTCTTTTAAAAAAAGTGCGTCTTGAGGTTGTAACCCGTTATCCGATTTTGTACATCCACTCTCAACCGGTTTCATAACACCCACACGTTTCCCACTCTTCAACCACATTCTGGCCAATCCACCAGCAATGAACGTCTTTCCCACCTCTGTATCAGTTCCTGTTATAAAGATACCCTTTGCCATGAACTTGAACCCATCATTCCACTATTCCATTATTCCAATATTCCACCTGGGGTGAAGCTCCTGCGTCCTTTTCTTCCGGTTGAACAGCAGGAAGGAATTGCTCCCCTTCCTTTCCAAAGATGAGTATCCCCCACTCGTTCACCTGGGCAACAACTTCTCCACTATCATTATCTTTTACAACCAGATAGGGACTGTGTTGAATAATCTCTCTTGCTCGTGATAGATTTCTTAAGAAATCACTCTTTTCTTCCGTACTCATAAGCCGCCACGATGGTGAAACGAACACTTCATAGTTGCTATCATTCTCGTAACATTTAATGCGCTTGATAAAACCATCCTCCATCAGCAGAGAAAGCTTTTCATTAATCCATTGGGCAGCCCATACCTTATCCTTTAAGGAAAACTTTCCACCTCTTCTCTTAGCCGATGGTTCAGCCCAGGAATAAAAAAAACAAGAAAAAGACAAAACCAAAACAACTATGATAATTCTCTTCAAAGCGATTATCTCCCGATGGATGAGGTAACTTTCTCTATAGAATGGAATACAATCTCTATTAATCTTTCCAAATGCTCGTAAGAAATATTCAAAGGGGGCATAATCACAATTACATCACCTAAAGGTCTAATAATCAACCCCCTTTTTCTTGCTTCCAGAATAACCTTGCTTCCTGCCTTTTCTTCAAGTGGATAGGATTCCCTGCTATCTTTGTTTTTTACTAATTCAATACCCACCATAAAACCTTTTTGCCTTATATCCCCAACATGAGATAAGTCAAGGAATGGTTTTAATTTCTCCTCTAAAAAGCAAATCTTCCCCTTAAGTTCATCCAGGGTATGATCTTTCTCAAATATCCCCAAACTGGCTAAGGCCGCATTACATGCAACAGGATTACCCGTATAAGAGTGGCCATGAAAAAAGGTTTTGAGCTCACGGTACTCACCTAGAAACGCACCATAGATCTCCTCAGTGGTTAAGGTGGCAGCCAGTGGCAGGTATCCTCCGCTAATCCCCTTAGCGACGCACATCAGATCAGGTGTCACCTCCTCCTGCTCACAGGCAAACATGGTACCAGTTCTACCAAATCCCACCGCAACCTCATCAGCAATCAGCAGAATGTTATACTGAGAGCATAATCTCCTTATCTCCTTCAGATACCCTGGTGGATAAACAATCATGCCCGCAGCACCCTGAACCAGTGGCTCGATGATGAGAGCAGCAACTTCCTGATGATGCTCCTTCATTACGTCTTCTACCTGATTCAAACACTCTAAATGGCAGGAGAGATAGTCCTTCTTCAAACTGCATCTGTAACAGTAGGGGGAAGGGACACGATAGGCAGGGAAGAGTAAGGGTTTATACAACGTGTGAAAAGTATTAATTCCCCCCACACTCACACCACCCAGGGTATCTCCATGATAGGCATATTCAAGGAAAATAAATTTGTGTTTTTCCTTTTGAGGCGGGGACGTTTGTCGCCAATACTGAAAAGCCATCTTTAGGGCAATCTCTACCGCTGTGGAACCATTATCAGAATAAAAAACTTTATCAAGACCTAAAGGAGTAATTTCAACCAGCTTTTTAGCCAGCTTAATGGCTGGAACATTAGAAAGACCAAGCAGTGTAGAATGAGATATCTTTTTTACCTGATTGATAATAGCCTGATTGATCTCTTCTCGCCCATGTCCATGGAGGTTGACCCAGAGGGAAGAAACTCCATCCAGGTATCTGTTGCCATAAATATCGATTAGGAATGAACCTTCTCCTTTATCCATGATGAGTGGCTCCTCATCACAATAGTCCTTCATCTGAGTAAAGGGATGCCAGAGGTATTGCTTATCCCACCTCTCAAGTTCTTCTAGTTGTTGGGTTTCCTTTTGGTTATACATTTTTCAAACCTAAATCAGGACAAAGATTTTTGCAGACATTCTCATAAAAACCGCAACAATTAATTTTCAAAATCCTGAGAATCTGTGTACATCTGCGTCCAAAAAAAGAACTAAACCTTCCTCCCAAAACCAAACAGAATTTCGTAGGTAGCTGGAGTGTTCAAGCCATCACCATATCGATCTTCATATATATCTACCATTCTTCTAAATACTCTGGGTTTCCCCAAACCCAAAGGACTGTGCTTGGAAGCATTCTGGGCACCAATAGCTTTTAAGTTCACAAGTAAATCTTTAACACCATTATGATACTGCCTTTCAAACCTTGATCTCACTGAGACTTCTACAAATCCCTCTTTCGTGAGAAGATCATGTAAAGTATCTTCCCTGATAAAATTATGAAGATGAGGTGTGCCATTATTCCCTAATTCCTGATACGACTGAATATAGGAATCTCTCAATTCAAAAAGGGTTCTACTGCCCAGAGTGGCAAAAAGAAACGTTCCACCCGGCTGTAATACTCTCAAAACATCCCTAAAGGCAGACCTCCAATCATTAATCCATTGATAGGTGAGGCTTGAAATAACTAAATCAAATTTTTCTCCTCGATAGGGAAGACATTCAGCATCAGCACTAATAAAGCCAAGTTGATTACAAAAAAGTTTCTCTCCTTTCGCCCTGGCAACCATTACCATTCCATAAGCGACATCGCATGCCTGAATGGCAGCAGAAGCAAATAATGCTTTAAGTGCTAATGCAATGTAACCAGTACCTGTTCCAATATCTAAAATGTGGGCTGGAGAAATCCCCAAAGCCTTTACGTGCTCAATAATCTCCCCTGCAACCTTCTGCTGAAGATGAGCAGATTGATCATATGAGGGGGCATGAATATTAAAAGACCGTTTGGTTCTTTCCTTATTAATCATAATGGCAACTATTCAACCTCACTATATTTCACCGCAGATTCACCCCGTTAGAGATTTACTTGTATAGCAAGCAGATTTTGTTACAAGTTTACCTTGCTTGATAGGTTACTTATTTTCCCAGGTTTTACTAATCTAATGGGGGGACGCTGAGCACGCAGAGAATCTGAAATTTTCAGTAACCTTTCCCACACTATTTTTTAACGCTTTATATTTGTTCCTCTGCAGTCTTTGTAATCTCTGCGGTTAACATCTACCCATAGTGAGCTCAAGAAACAACTTAGGTGTTGATTGAAAACATCAGCCTGCGTGAGGAACGGGGCATGTCCTGCTTCAGGGAAAATAACAATCTCCGAATTCTTCATATGTTCTTTCATATACCGACCAGCACCTGCGGGACAAATTTTATCCTTCCCCCCATGAATAAGCAACGTTGGTACAGTTATATTTCCAATTTTATCTCTTAAATCCTCATTGGCTAAAGAAACCAGTGATTTGCTTGCAACTTCCTGTCTCGGAATATAGCTTTCATTGGTCAAGAGATCCCATATCTCATCTTTCTCTTCCATTTCCAGTTCCTGCTCCGAAAGTAATAGACTGTGAAAAACCTCTAATGCTTGAGCAAAATTGGAATTTACCATCTTCAACATCCTTCTTACTACTGGAGAAGGCAGTCCATGGGGAAATTCCTCACTTGCCACGAAGGTGGGGGTACCATCAACCAACACGAGTGAATCAATACTTGATAGACGGGAACTAAAAAATCCCAAAATCAGTGAAACAGCAATTGACCATCCAACAAGAGTAAGCTTTTCAAACTGTAATCCCTCTATGAAGCTCACAATATCCTTTGAGAGAGATAAGAAGCTATAATCTCCATTCGAGCTTTCAGATCTGCCATGTCCCCTCAGATCCAGGGCGATAACCTGGTACTCCTTTGCAAACCATGCAAGCTGATACTTCCAGACCCTTGAACACATAGTCCACCCATGCAGGAACAACAACGGCTTGCCACTTCCTTCCATCTGGAAATTGAGCTTCACACCATCTGGGGTTTTAAAAAAAGGCATACTACTCTACCCTTTTATACAGTGTCTGATTAAAAACTTGTTTTCGTCTCTTAGAAATTCGGAGCACTAAATAAAAAATTGAGGAATTTAAGAATTTAGGAATTGCGAATTGAGGAAATTCCTGAATCCCTCAATTCCTAAATCCCTAAATTTATGATTGATTGTTTCTACATTCGGATTTTTGCCTGAATAGAACCTTTTGGTCGGGCACTATATAATCCCTAAGCCCTTCCCCACCTTCTCTATTGCCTCCAGAGCAAACTCTAACTCTTTCCGGGTATGGGTAGCCATGATGGTAATCCTCAACCTGGATGAGTCCTGAGGGACAGTTGGAGGACGAATACCCTGAATAAACACACCTTCTTCAAGCAACATCTCTCCCGTCTGCATGGTCAAAGAGGCATCCCCAACCAGAACAGGGATTATCTGGGTTTCACTATTAAGTGTATCAAAGCCCAGCTCTTTAATCTTTTTTCTAAAGAAGCTTACATTTTCCCAGAGCCTAACCCTTATTTCTGGCTCTTCCTCCAGCAATTCAAGTGCTGCTATCCCGCTTGCTATCACAGCAGGTGGAAGTCCTGTGGTAAAAATGAAAGGTCGCGCCCTGTTTATCAAAAACTCCCTCAATCGATGACTACCTGCCACAAAAGCACCAAATCCACCAAGTGCCTTCCCCAATGTTCCCATCGAGATATCAATCTCATCCTCGAGGGAGAAATGTTCTCCTGTTCCTCCTCCGTTGGCACCCAACACCCCTGTAGCATGAGCATCATCAACCATCAGTATACACTCATACCTCTCAGCCAGACTAACCAGGCCAGGAAGTGGAAGAATATCACCATCTACACTGAATACCCCGTCCGTAACAATCAGTCTATATTTAAACTGTTTCGAGTCCTTAAGCAAATCTTCCAGGGCATCCATATCCTTGTGGGGATACACCTTTATCTGTGCTTTGCTCATCATGCAGCCATCAATGATGCTTGCATGATTGAACTCATCACTAAAAATAACATCCCCTTCACCCATGAGAGCACTTAATATGCCGATATTAGCCATATAGCCCGTATTAAACAGGAGGGTGCTTTCCTTCTTTTTAAGCCTGGCAATCCTATCCTCTAATTTCTCATTTAGCTCCAGATTACCACAAACCAACCTGGAAGCACCAGAACCTGAACCATACTTCTCTATTGCTTCTTTGGCAGCAGTTTTTAATCGAGGATGATTTGCTAATCCCAAATAGTTATTAGATGAAAGTTGCAGTACCCTCTTGCCATCAATAATGGCAGTAGTAGACTGAGGCCCTCCTAAAGGTCTGAGGACACGATACAGGCCGGCCTTTTTTAAGTATTCCAATCGTTCTTTTAAAAAGTCCATAACCGAACATCTTGGGAATTCTGCAACTTATTGAAGTGAAAAGTGTTTCCGTTGCGGGAGGGGAGTTACGGGTTACGAGTTGCGGGTTTAAGCTTTAACACGTAACACGCAACATAAATAAAAGCAAATACTCCATTCCTCCACCACTCCACTACTTCAGTATCTTATGCTAAGTTCCTTCTTGAGGTAAAATTATCATGCGGCAAATGAGATGGGCTACTTTCCCCAGGCAAGATCCTACCACTTATTTTTAATGTTTGCGACACCGTCCATACCTCCGTGTTCTCTGTGGTTAACAGTTACTTTTTATCGCAGGGGCACCAAAAAGATGAAATCAGCAACAGGCCTTTTGATAAAATGAAAATCTTCATGCGTTAGTTCAACCCGTTCTATATGCTTCTCCCACTCCTTTTTAAACTTCACATCCCCGCTGCTGGTGGGAAGTACAATTAGATAGGATAGACCAAGTGCGCTAGATACCCTCTCTGGAATCCCATAGCCATATGCCATATGACCAGAACCGGCCAGGACCACCACCGTCTTATCTTTTCCCTCATCGCTTTTCAGGTACTCTACCACATGATGAGCCATGGTGCTATCCCATACATCCTGTGCTTCGTAGACATGCTGCTCAAATTCCCCTCTGAGTGTCTTGTGCCGACTTAACGAAAGGGCCAGATAACCCCTGTGTTCCTGCGAGGAAGGGGTAACAGGCGGAAGCACATCTTTCTCTTCATCTGTTAAACCTGACAACCCCTTTCGAGCAACCTTTTTAACCAGTGAGCGGGGGACATTGAGGGCAAGTAATTTTATCTTCTTCTCTTGAGCAAAATCAAATACAGGCTCATATAAATCAAAGTCAATACCCCACGTTTTCTCCCAATTAATAAGTTGGAGAAATTCTTTTTTATCTACTTTCCCCTCAATCCAGGCATCAAGATACCTTTGAGATTTAAAAGGCAGCATCTCCAGGCCAATGGCCAGAGGAATATCTTTCTGATAAAGAGCCTTAAGTATGCGAAGTTGAAAACGGTGGTGCCTCTTTAAGGCATGAACCTCCCCTATATAAATTATTCTGGCTCTGGTTAATGACTCGAGCATCTCTTCAAATAGAATCGGCTCACCCTGGTAAACATCCAGATAAATCTCTTCCCTGAAATGGATGCATGAAATAAAGGTGAATAAGAGTATGCAACAAATAATTGAGCCAAAAAGCTTAATGCTCTTTTCCGCCTCACTACTTAAGCAACTTTTTAACTTTCTTCCACATACCTGAACCAATAAGGTCATCAGCAACTCTTAAAATCTCCTGAATGTTCTTAAGCACATCACCATCACCTGCCCAGTGCTCTTCCAGAACCTCCGGGCCAACACTGTTTATAATGCTATTGAGCACATAAGCGGCAAGAGCAACATCATCGATATATCCTACAGGACCAACTAACCCTTCCGGTATTACATCAACAGGTGAGATAAAGTAGGCAATAGCACCACCTATTTTCGCCTTTTCGGCGCCGGGAATTCTTGGATCAAACATCAACTTGCAAAGCAAATGGAAGAAATCAGGTGCCATAAGAACGTACTTTAATGCCTTACTGTTCTTTCCTTCCCGTACTGCCCATTCTTGTACCCTCTTTCTCAATTTCTGGTAAAAATCTTCCTTGTTCATCATCCACCTCCATCAGACTATTCAAAAAATAGCGCTTTTTAGGACGAAAAGTTGCGAATGTTAATCACACGATACTGGATCCTAGATGCTGGATACTGGATTTTATTCAGTTTGTATTTATCCAGCATCAAGTAACCAGCATCCAGTATCACTTCAATTGTCTTAAGACTTCCTACAGTTACTGAACTTGGCATGAAAAGGCTTCCCTATGGTACAATCTCCATCTGTGCACCCAGTTGCCCCATCTTTGCCACATACCCAGGGAAAGTAACATCAATAGATTCTGCACTATCAACCCCTGTCTCTCCTTCAGCCAGCATTCCAGCAAGTGACATCGCCATTACCACCCGGTGATCATGATAACCATGGACTCTTGTTCCTTTAAGTTCGCTCTGTCTAATAATAAGCCCATCCTCCATCTCTTCAATATCAGCTCCCATTTTTGAAAGCTCTGTTGCCATCACCTTGATTCGGTCTGTCTCTTTAATCCTGGCCTGTGCTACATTCTTTAAAATTGTCTCTCCCTTTGCATAACAACCTACTACAGCCAGAGCAGGAAGTGCATCAGGAGTGTTGTTCAAATCCAGCTCGCAACCCGTAAGTTCACTTGAGGCAACGGAAATACCTTCCTCCTTAATCTGGATGTTGGCACCCATTACCTTAAGCATGTTGATTACTTCCTTATCTCCCTGGGTATCATTTATATCCAGCCCCTTAAGCAGGAGGGTTGAGGAAGTAATGACAGCAGCACAAAGTGGAAAAGTAGCAGAAGAAAAATCACCTGGTACCCTCTTATCAAACTGATGGTAGCACTGTCTTCCTTTTATTCGAAAGGTTTCCCATCCCTCCTGTTCATAGTTAATGTGCTGCTTATTTAACCACGCCAGGGTCATTTCCACATAAGGCTTCTCATGAAGGTCAATGACACGGATTTCAGTATCCTTTTTCAAAAGAGGAGTGCTGATAAGAAGGCTTGAAAGATACTGAGAAGTAACACCACTCACCTCCGTTTTCCCACCTCTCATTCTCCCCGTAATGCTGATAGGACAGCAGCCATTGTTTCCAAGCGAGTACGCTCTGGCTCCTAAATTGTTCAAAGCATCCAAAAGTGGCTGTAAGGGACGGGATCTCAAGGAGGTATCTCCGTCAAAAACAACTTCCTCTCCTTGTAGTGCAGCCATACTGGTGGTAAGTCTCAGCGAGGTGCCTGAATTTCCGACATCAATCTTTGATCCTTGCAGTTTAGGATTACCACTAAAACCTGTCACCACCCAGTCCTTCCCTGTTTCAATCTCAGCACCTAAGGCTCTGCAAGCTACTACAGCCGAGCGGGTATCTCCTGAATCTAAGGGGCTCATAATCCTTGATTTTCCCTTTGCCAGGGAAGCAATAACTACCGCTCGTATGGTATGGGATTTGGAGCCCGGTATTTCTATGATTCCTTCTAAAGCAGATTTTCTAACTAAGAGGTTCATGAAAGCTTCTCCACCACAACTCTTCTCATCAGCTCTATGGGGGCCTTCCTACCAGTCCATAACTCGAACTGCAAGGCTGCCTGGTTAACGAACATCTCCAGTCCCATGATAGTGACACACCCGTTTTGTTCCGCCTCTCTAATCAAACGAGTCTTAAGCGGATTATAAACTATGTCAAAAACCAGTACATCCTTTAAAAACTCTTTTTTAACGGGCGTATCACCCACTTTTGGATGCATTCCCAAAGAGGTAGTATTAATCAAAATATCAGGTTTAGAAGATTCAAGGAGCTCCAATCCACCATACTGACAATTAAGTTCCGATGCCAGCATTTCAGCTTTCTTAACCGTTCTATTGAGAATAGTAATATCAGCACTTTTCTCTTTAAGCCCATAAGCGATCGCCCGAGCAGCACCCCCTGCTCCCAGAAGTACTGTCTTTTTACTTTTAAGCTCTATCTTTTCTTCCAGGGCTCTTATTGCTCCACTCCAGTCAGTGTTGTAGCCAAGCAAACGTCCTTCTTGATTTAAAATAGTGTTTACTGCCCCTATTTTTTGTGCCACTTCTTCCACATTATCCAGATAGTCCATCACCTCCACCTTATGAGGGATGGTAACACTCACCCCCTTAAGGTTTAAAGCACGAATTCCCATAACTGCCTCTTCCAAGTGCTCGACCTTAAAAGCCAAAAAGACATAGTTCAATTCCAATTGTTTAAAGGCAGCATTATGGATAAGGGGAGAAAGAGAGTGTTCAACAGGGCTTCCTATTATAGCACAAAGTTTAGTTGTAGCTGTGATAGTATTATTATTCATAAGACTCCTAAACAACCAGTTACGGGTTGCTGGTTACGGGTTGACAAGCAACCTTAAGCCATTTTGCGCAACCCAAAAGATTATATCTCATCTCTCCACTACTCCATTACTCCAGCACTCCAATATTCTAGCATCCAGTATCTTTTCACTCAATCTCACTCACCCTATCCGCCGCATAGCGAACAAATTCACTGCATTTCTTATGACCTTCTTCTTTAAGATAAGCCATTCCTTCTTTAGTTTTAAGGTCTACTCCAATTAAGTCACGACAGTTAACACTCCCAAAACGAGACTTAAAATCACTGAGGAATCTATCCACAACCTGATACACTTCTTTCTTTTCTTTCCCCCTGCACTTTAAACCAATGATCATTGTTCCGACAGCAATCACTCCACAAATAAACCCATTCCTTCCCAGGCCACCACCAAAACCTGTTGCAATACCGGGATCTAATATCGAATCAGGATCAATTGTCTCGCTCACCGAGCGAAAAACAGACACTGCTCAATTATTCCCCTGGTCAAAATAGGTAGCTGCCTTATCTCCGAAAACCATAACCTGCTTACTCATAAAAACTCTCCTTGATTTTATAAACTAAGTGTATTTTATAATATAATTAATTAAATTTGTAAATGTTATTAAAATAAGATGTTATTAAATATGAAGTTGCTATGGGATTATCAGCTTAGTGAGGAAGACCTTAAGAGGGAAGAAGTTTTCGTCTTTTATTTGTCCCGACTTTTGAATAATGCAAATTTCAGATTTAAGTTCTGTTACGATATAAAGACGGGTTCACAACCGCGGTCGATGCATCAATGTCCAGAACTCCTCCGAGGAATTTATTTATCCTTTCACACTGTGACTTTGGAGAAGTGATTATATCCTTATAATCAACTGGCAGGATTGAGAAATTTTTTCTGGTCTCAATCCAGTGATCGAATTTCTCGAGTTGAGTTTTAAAGAGCTCTGCCAGTTTCTCATCGCTGATCTTGGCTCCCTGTTTGCCCGAGCGCTTAAGCATGATTTTCTGAGAGGCCAGAACTT
The DNA here is from genome assembly GCA_964580455.1 of uncultured Thermodesulfobacteriota bacterium. Classification (GTDB taxonomy): domain Bacteria; phylum Desulfobacterota; class WTBG01; order WTBG01; family WTBG01; genus CAZOKO01. The sequence continues at coordinate 11,814 of CAZOKO010000006.1, forward strand.
CATCTATATTCCTTCGCATGAAAATAACGCGGTATTCATATTCTTCCGGCAGGTCATATAAAAGAATGTAAACCATTTTGACTACTTTTCCCCGGGCACCCGGTACCCAGGAAGGGTTATCCCTGGTCTTTTTTACCGGCTCGAATTCATAGTACCCTTTCGGATTATCTTCATCTTTTTTTCGGATATCATCGGTAAGTGCGGGAATACCGCCGGCTTCAATCGCCTGCATCATCATGGACGTGCCAGAGCGCGGCAGACCTGATACAATCGTAATAAAAGGTAAATTCATAGTCCTCTATATCCTCACTTTTAGTAAAGGTTTAAACAGAAAGGCGAAAACCATCGAGGTAACGAAAAAATAGACAATCCACCAGTCTGTTCCATTTATCCGTGAGTCCCTTTCAGGGTAATCAATACTGATCGAGTGAACAGGGGAATCGGAAGCAAATGGCTTTTCGAGCGGGTAAAGGAGGATATCAGCAAAGTCTGCCCCCGGGCGTTTGGGGCTTAAGCGCATGAACCCTTCGCCCACTGCTAATTGCTTTTCATACCGCCTGTCTCCGATATGAAAAATTAAATTGTAGTTTCCGTCTTCAATGGGCTTAATCTTCCAGAATATTTCTTTCTTACTGAAAACCCTAACCGGCCCGATCATTGTCCGGGCGGCTGGCAGAGATTCAAGAGCGACCGAAGGGAAAGTATTAAGATTATCATTCAGCTTAAGCTTTACAATAACAGGCTTATCCCCGGGCCGCAAGGGACGCGCTTGATACCACAAGCCCATCTGCGCCATGATCAGGATGACCGGTACAATCATAACCAGCATCGGTACAATGGCGTAAAAGAGCAGCTTGGAAGAAGCACAAAAAACCCTGGCCTGCGACCTGAAAGTTACAGAAAAGCTATCCTTAAAAAGCTTAACAGCAAGCAGATTGGCCTTTATGTCGTCTCTGACGCGGCCAATCGCTTTCTGGTTGGAGGTATATTTAAAAATGATCAGTAGAAATACACCCAGAATAGCTGAAATGACCGTGATGGAAAGCCAGCCCGGAATTGATGCAACAGGTGCCAGAAAGAATCCGCCGATAGCGTTTGTAACAGCGTTTATCCTGGTAATAATCGGAACCAGAAAATCCATCATTCAATATATCCTAACCCGCGAAGCTGGTTTGCTACAGCGTCGTCCCCCTCAGGAGAAGCTTCAAGCTGAGAAACTTCCTTTTCAATAATGTGAGTTATAAACTCTTCGAAACTGCTATATCCCGCGGCTTCGGCTGCTTTTTTTGCGCGGTCGTAGAGTTTTGAATCAATCTTGATTTTAGCCATTTGCCCTCCTCTTTAAGTCTTAAAGATATTTCGTCCAACCATGGTTGACGGTATTTTCAAGCCGAACTCCGTCAGAATCGACGGGGCCAGATCCACCAGCGACGGAGCCGACGAGGAAATCGGCCGGTTGCTGAAAAGCACTCCCGGCACTTCGGAAGCATCCATGCAGTGATCAGCCGCCCAGGCTGAGGCATTGTCCAGCAGCACCTCATCGGTGATATCCCCCAGAGCGGTTTTCCAGGAACCGCGATAGTCGCGGCTGTAGCCGACAATCAAATCAGGTGCATATTGTAAAGCTGATCCGGAATATGCTTTGTCTGTACGGTGGACCTTGCGTATGGCCTTGCGGCCGTCTTTGTCCCGGACTGCTTCCAGTTTAAGCACAAGCTCGTCCAGAAGCTGATCTTTCTCATCGGGTTCGACAACACCGTAGCATTCACGCCCTTTCAAGTTCAGATACAGACCGTTTATGCCCAGGCCGAATGCCCGGCTCTTTGACCAATCGGCATTGGCCAGAACAGAGGTGCAATCGGGTGGGCCAAGATAACCGTTATCGCGCAGCCAGGTGTTCAGGTTGAACTGCCGTTTAAAATTGGAAAACCCGTGGTCGCTCATTACTATAATATGGGCCTTGTTCCCGTAGCGTTTTAAAAGATCACCCACTACGGCGTCCATCCTGCAGTAAAGGTCCTGAACATGCCTAAAGTATTTTTGTGCTTCAGCTTCAGACCGGTATGGATGTTTTGCTTCAGTATCCCACCAGAGCATGTGGGACTGCAGGTCGGTACTGGAAAAATAGAAAAATAACAAGCCATCCGTAAAGTTCTCCAGCGCATAATTCAGCAAATTAATTCTTTCCTGCAGTACATACTCAGCCTGCCTCACAAATTCGTCGTCAGTAAAAACCTTGTTTGATAAGGCTTTGTGGTCCTCCTGGAAACCGGTGGTGTAGAACAGACCCAGCTTATTTGCAATTCCCCGGCAGAACTCAGGGGGCTCAGTAATTTGAATGGCCGGGTCTGTGGGGTCAGTGTTAATCGGGGTAGCATACAGCCTGAAATTAGGTGCGATCTCCTGCAGGTAAAAGCGGCAGATGCCGTTCACAGCTTTATCAGGCACGATGGCCGGCGTTGACAGCTCAAAATCAAGCTTGATCCACTTGCTCCACATCCCTTTTTTAAGAATAATTGTCTGGTCTTGAATCTCAATTACCGCAGCCTGTGCACTTCTATCTCGATGCACAATAAAATCAATTGTTGCAGGCTGAGGTTTTTTAAGTAGCGTATTTTTCGGGCCTAGCAAGGTTACCGGCTGGGATGTGTCGTTCTCAAAATATATCCTTGATCTCTTTCCACCACCTTCAGATTTTGTTTTAAAGGGACCGTCCTCTGTGAAGTGCTGATATGTCCCATAGGTTCCCAGCAAATCCGGGGTACCCATGCCGGAAAGGCAGCGGTGGTTTCCGTATTTTGAAGGGCTGGGCGGATAGTTTGAAGGCAGGTCATAAAACGTTGACTCAATTCCGGCCTCGTCAAGATAATCCCAGAACGGAATGCCCTGGCGCTTCAGAACGGTTTTGGCAGGCTTGTGATTAAATGGCCAGAAGTCAAGCTGAATTTTGTGATCACCAAACTCCAGGCATCCTTCACCCTCAACCGTTTCAGCAGCAGCAAAAAATGGATAGGCCTGTCTTTCAGGGTCGCGGTGGATAAAGTCAAAAATACCATGTGATCCGGGCCCGGCCCCGTTAATGAAATTGGCCCAGGCCACCGGACTTTGCGGCGGGATGCTGGTACCAAGGACACTGTAGCCTTTCTGCCTGCGCAGACGATTAAGATTAGGCAATTTGCCAGCAGCCATCATTTTTTCTGCCAGCCGGGGGTCCATACCGTCAAAACCGATTACAATTACCTTTTTTCCCTTCAAGTACGGCAGCTTTTTATTTACGGCAAAAGCCGGTTTAATACCTATGCCGGTTGTAAGCGCGGTGGCAACACATGCGGATTGCCTAATAAAATCTCTTCTATTGATTTTCTTCATTCATAACTCCACTTTTTTGTTTATGCATCCGATGATGATATCTTTGAAGTATCTCTATCTTCACCTGCCACCGCAAGTGACCTGCCATCCATATTGGGAGGCACTTTAACACCAAACATGTCCAGTACAGTAGGGCCGATATCCATAAGCCTCGGATGCTCACCACTTATTATGCGGTTGCAGAAAAGAACGCCGGGAACAAGAGACTGGTCAATGCAGTGATCCCCGCTCCAGGCCTTCTCATTATCATGGAAGATCTTACCGGTTACCTCTCCTACCGCTGTTTCCCATGACGCACGATATCCGACATGATATCCAACAATCAGGTCAGGTGCATCATTTTTATAAGGGCCGCGGTATATTTCCCGGGTATTATAGACCTGCTTGACAGCTGGCTGGTTCCTTACAGTATCAGTGAGGTTCCTCAGTTTTTCAGCGATTTCCTTGCGTAGCTGTGGGGCTTCCGTTTTCGGATCAACAATACCCTTTGCTTCACGTCCCTTAAGGTTAAGATAAAGACCGGACAGGCCGATTGCAAAGGCACGCGTTTGCGACCAGTCCACATTGACAAGGTTCTTTTTATCACGGTCACCTTCTTTCAGCTTCAGATAGCCGTTCTCCTCAAGCCAGCGGTTCAGGTCAACTCCGTAACGAAAGACATTAAAGCCATGGTCGGAAATAACCATCAGCAGAGTATCCTTGTCTTTGCACTTTCCCATGGTCTTGCCCAGGAGTGTATCAGCACGCTTATATATTTCTTCAATGGCCAGTTTGTCCGGTGCAACAAAATTTCCACCGTGTGCAGGATGCGTTTCATCCATCTGTCGCCAGAAAGTATGCTGGATGCGATCAGTCCCGTCAAAGACACAGACACAAAGGCCCTGCCTGATATTGTCAAGAGAATCAAAGAACATCTTCTCACGTTCCTGGTCAGCCTGCAGACACTGGCACAGAAAATCATCATCGCTTATAAGTTTTTCGTTGAGTGCCCAGCTATCTTCGGCAAGGCCGAGTGTAGCATAGAGCCCTTGCCTCTTGGAAAGATAAGTGGAATAAACAGGCGGATAACTTATAGGCATCGCCGGCTTTTCCGGGTCAATATTTATCGGGGTCGCATACAGTTTGAATTCCGGTTGTTTGCTTATCAGCAGGAATTTACAGATTCCCGAAATCCTGACGCCCAATGAGGCTTTAAATTGAACCCTTACCCAGTTCGAGTATTCCCCTTCTTTAAGCCTGACTGTTTCCCCGCTGACCTTCAGAGTGGAACTCTCCGCACCATTAAATGTAACCAGAAAGGGGCATTTCAGCAAGTTACCCGCTTTAAGCATCGGGTTCTCAGGTCCGACCAGTTCCCCTTTAATAGTATTGCCTTCCCTTGTTACACGAAAATTTTCACCACCCGTGCTCTGGCCATTCCCCCCGGATTCGGTTGTATAATAAGAAAACATTCCCTGGGTACCTCGAAGATCGGGGGCACACATAGCTGAGAGCTGAACACCGTAAAACTTTTCAGCTGGAAAAGTAATCGGAACCCGAATGATACTGCTGAATATTCCCTGATCACCAAGAATTTTCCAGAATGACACCCCTTTACGAAGCAAGCGGATGTCGGCCGACCTCAATGGAAACTGATATTTGCCGAAGTTGAGCATCCGGGAAGGTCCTTTGATATCGGTCGAACTAAGTTTTACAGCATATGTTTTTCGATCCCGGGTGAGAAAGTCAAAGATGTTGTGTTTTCCCGGGTTAGTACCGGTCTGAAACGACGACCAGGCAACCGGCGAGATGGGCGGAATTGTTGAAGAGAGCGGCTTGAAACAGCCCTGATCGCGGAGTTTTGCAAAGTTGGGAAGTTTACCCTCACCAAGCCACTTTTTTGTCAGCTCATAATCCAGGCCATCGAGTCCCAGCACAACTACTTTTTTGATGCGGCTGCGGGCAAAAACACGCCTGAAACGAATCGCCCTGACAATATAACGGATCGGCCAGGTTAACAAAACAAACAGGGCCGATAAAATTGCCGTAAACATTACCAGAAATGAGCCAGCAACAGCAAAGCCGGCCCCAGGGCCGATATAGGCATGGACCTGATCAGGCAGCAAGCTGATAAGCAGTGCTGATATAATTAAATATAAAAGTCTGCTAATTTGTATATCCATGGTTTTATCCTGATCAAACTGGCAAAATTCAATCTGTAAGAAAAGACAGGATAGCTCTTCGTTTAAATTGTTTCAAATATGCCAAGCCAAATGCATAATTTCTGTTTAATTCATTATATCACACTAACTAATTATTATAACACATAAAAACAATCTAGCCAAGGGGATTTAAGCCTTTTAAGCGATGGTTCTACACTTACTTTCGCTTAAGATTTTCCAAGCGACTTTCTAAATCATTTGCAAACTGGCTTAAACTTCGACCAAACTCAGTAAATTCTGAAAACAGGTGATAGTGCAGTATCTCCTCGAACTTCCTGGTCAGGATTTCCCATTAAGTCAAAAATCAGACTTTTCGAAGTTGTATTATTCATCAAATTTTGCTTTAATGAAAAGAGGGGTTTTGCAGACATGCATGGGTATACAGTCGACCAACTTATTGGTAGAAATCTTTCCATTTTCCACAATGAAGATCAAATGAAACGAGTGGAAAAATTAAACAAACAACTTGTTCAGACAGGCAGCTTTGTTGCAGAAGAGGTCTGGCATACAAGAAAAGATAAAACCTCCTTCCCTGCTTTGATGTCGGCCGTGGTCATAAAGGATGAAGATGATAAACCTATTTTTCTATCTGCCACAGCGATTGATATAACCGACCTCCATCAGGTCAAAGAAGAAATAATAAAAACGAAAGATTATTCGGACAATATAATAGAAAGTTCATTAGATGCAATTGTTATAACTGATAGTAAATTTTATTTCGCATACCAATTTACTTTTACTTTTCTTTAAATACTGCTCCGGTGCTGGCAGAGGTGACCATTTGAGAGTATCGATAAGCATAGCCTTCTTTAATCTTAGGTTCAGGAGGTTGCCATTCCTTCTTCCTTTCTTCCAATTCCTTATCAGATACTCTTAAGATAAGTTTTTTGCCCGGGATATCAATTTCAATCGTGTCCCCGTCTTTAACTAGTGCAATGGGCCCACCTTCCATAGCTTCTGGTGAAACGTGGCCGATAGCTGCACCTCGAGTCCCCCCGCTGAATCTTCCATCTGTAATCAGAGCAACGTCTTTGTCCAATTCCATACCGGCAATGATAGCGGTGGCGGTGAGCATTTCTCTCATGCCTGGCCCCCCTTTTGGCCCTTCATATCTGATAACCACAATATCACCTGATTTAATCCTGTTGCCCATGATTGATTCCACTGCTTCTTCTTCAGAGTTGAAAACCCTGGCAGTCCCTTTATTATTGAACATTCTCTTATCAACTGCTGCTTGTTTTACCACCGCTCCATCTGGTGCCAGATTTCCTTTTAGAATGGCAATCCCTCCTTCTTTGTGGTGTGCTTTTTCAAGAGGCCTGATAACTTCTGGATTAGAAATACTTACTCCAGAAAGGTTTTCACCTACCGTTTTACCAGTTACAGTCAAGCCGTCTTTATGTATGAGCCTTTGTTTAGACAATTCTGACATCACAGCAGGTACTCCACCTGCAGCATCCAGATCTTCCAGGTGATCTGCTCCTGCTGGACTTATACTGCAAAGGTTGGGTGTTTGCTTGCCCAGTTCATTAAAGAGATCGAGATCGAGGTCTATGCTTGCTTCATTAGCAATGGCGGGAAGGTGCAGAACTGTATTGGTTGAGCCACCAAGCGCCATGTCTACAACAATTGCGTTTCGGAAGGCATCCAGGCTGGCAATATCCCTTGGTCTGATATTTTTCTTCACCAGTTCCATAAGTTTAATTCCTGCTGTTTTGGCAAGTCTTATCCTTCTTGCATCAACTGCGGGTATGGTACCATTGCCGGGCAGACCCATGCCAAGGGCTTCGGTTAAGCAGTTCATGGTGTTGGCGGTGAACATGCCAGCACAGCTTCCACATCCGGGGCAGGCAATATCTTCCAGATTTTTGAGTTCTTCTTCATTCATTTTGCCAGCCCTCACTCTGCCTACTGCCTCGAAGACAGTGATAACGTCAGTTTTTTTTCCGTTTTTATGTCCGGTTAGCATAGGTCCTCCGCTTATGAGAATAGCGGGAATATTTATGCGCAGGGCAGCCATGAGCATTCCCGGAGTGATTTTGTCACAGTTAGTTACTAAGGCCAGTCCATCAAAGGGATGGGCTGTAGCCATCACCTCGATAGAATCAGCGATTAACTCTCTACTTGCGAGAGAATATTTCATGCCTGCATGGTGCATGGCAATGCCATCACAAACACCAATTGTTCCAAACTCAACAGGCGTTCCTCCTGCATAGCGGATACCTGCCTTTACTGCCTTTGCAATATCGTTTAAATGAATGTGTCCAGGAATAATCTCACTGGCAGGATTAGCCACTCCGATAATGGGCTGTGCTATTTCCTCATCAGTATATCCCATAGCCTTATAAAGAGATCGGTGGGGTGCCTTCTCTAAACCTTTTTTCATTAGATCGCTACGCATGATATCTCCTTTCAATAGATGGGTAACTTCAAGGTGAAACTAACAGAAATTGAATTGTGCTGTCAAGTATAGAATTGACTGAAGTTTCCTGATGTTTTTCTGAAGGGTAGCTGAGCCATTGTTTTTGATGATTTAAAAGGTTATCTCTGATTTTAATGGGTTGACATAAGTATTTATTTAAAGTATATGTATTGAAATCCTTTTTTGAAATTGTAGCTATTTAACCCATCGTCTTTCCTGTTGTCTCGTTTAATTCCTGTTGCTTCTTTGTCATTCCTGCCCCGTATCAAGTACGGGATAAACTCCAGCAGGAATCTACATCGAGCAAAATACTGCATCTGGATTCCTGCTCTACAATCAGAGACGGGGATAGATTTTCTGGGAATGACAGAGCTGGGAAAATACCAGTTGTAACATATCCTTGTAAAACTTTTCCTGAAGGAGAGTGAGTATTTTGAAGATGCGGATTTGTATTATTTTTACGTTGCTTTTGTTGTTAGTTTTGGGCGTAGTTGTGAACTCTGATGAAGGGAAAGATGTACTTGAGGTGGATACGTTTACCACATCTGGTAAACTGGGCCAATTGGAAGATTGGGTGTCAGCAAATGAAAAATTCAAAGATTTTTATAAGATAGGAGAAGAGGAAGATAATTATTTTCTCAAAGCGAGAGTGAGTGGGAATGGTGATATAATTGCTAAGGAATTAAGCTATAATTTGAAGGAATTTCCCATCCTTGCATGGAGGTGGAGAGCTTTAAAACTTCCTGAGGGAGGTGATGAAAGGTATAAGAATTCAGGAGACAGTGCTGCTGGTATCTACGTAATTTTTCCCAGTATGTTTAAACCTGAGAGATTAAGAAACAGGTGGGGGATTAAGGTTCCCGTTCCTGATAGTTTGAAACCTGAATGTATAAAATATGTGTGGAGTTCTTCTTTGCCCAGGGGAACCATAACGGAAAGCCCGTATTCTACTAAAACCAAAATTGTCGTCTTAGAAAATGGCAGCTCTTCTCTAAACCAATGGATAGCAGAAGAGGTAAATGCCTATGAAGACTATAAAAGACTGTTTCACAAGGAACCCGATAAAGTGCGAGCCATAGGGATCTTGACTGATGCTGATGATACTTCTTCAGAAGCAATGGCTGATTATGATGATATTTTTATTAAGAAGGGTGTTGCTCGCCAGACAAAACATATATCTGAAGGAAACAGGGGTGGTTGATTAAAAAAGAGAGAATGTGATTGCAGTGTAATTTATTGATTTAAGAAGGAATTTCTCTGTACTACTAACCTGCAACATCGTGTTTTTTTAGCACAGTTTGGTTTCATTCTTCGTGTTTCTTCGTGCCCTTCGTGGTTATATTTGCTTTGGTTGCGGCTCTGCTGCGCTGTGTACTCTGTGGTTAATTGCAAAATCTGGGTTTATTGCAAAAAAGGGGCAGCTAAATAAAATACTATAAGCTGCCCCTTTTGAACAAATCAGCAGTAAGATTATTTTTTAGTTATTAGAGAATCAATATTTTTCAAAGCCATGGCTACAAAGGGTTTAGGAGTAATCTCTTTTACTACTTCTATTACTATATCCTCAGTAACCGCCCCACCTTCTCCGGCTTTTTTTTCTATGCCTTCCATCATCTTTTTTTCTGTCATCGCCCTGAAAGGTTTTGGTGAGCCCTCTATTAATTTTTCACACATTTCCTTGCTGTTATCCTGCCAGTTGAGTTCAGCCATACTATTCCTCCTTTCCGTTTAAACTCTTTTAGCCTAAATAAGAATTAGGACAAAAGGTTATTAATTGTGGTGTTCCCTGTAAAATATATTATTTTTATACAGAGATATTTAGTGAGAAACTGCATAGAACTTTTGCCATCTTATAAAAACACACACATAATGTCAAGGATATTTTTAAATTATGTCAATTAAAGATTGTCCCCTAACCTGCAATAATGTGGGGGGGGTAAACTGTGCACTTTTAAATTTTATCTGACAAATAGAATTTTGGTACTTGACAAAACATCATATTTATGATGTATCTAATCGGATACTTATGAAAAGGAAGTTAATCGTTACAATTGATGGTCCTTCTGGAGCAGGGAAAAGCACAGTTAGTCAGCTTTTAGCTGAAAGGCTTAAGTATAAATATATCGATACAGGAGCACTGTATAGAGTTGTCGCTTTAAAGGTAAAACAGGAGGATATCGATCCCGAAAGTGAGGGGGATCTTTCCTTGCTCTGTAGCAGGCTCAATATATCTTTTGATCAGAAAAATGGTAAGCTTAGAGTTTTTTTAGAAGGGAAGGATGTTACCGAGAAGATTAGAACGCCGGAAATGAGCCTCCTTGCTTCTAAAGTATCTGCGAAAAAGGTTGTTAGAAGTGCATTGCTTGGTATTCAGCGGAAGTTGGGGGATGAAGGTGGTATTGTGGTGGAAGGAAGAGATATGGGTACTGTCGTTTTTCCGGAAGCTGAAGTGAAGTTTTTTCTCAAAGCATCCTTGGAAACTAGGGGGGAGAGGAGGTTTAATCAATACCTTGAAAAGGGTAAAGTATTTGATCTTGACCAGATTATTCGAGAGGTTGAGAAAAGGGATTTAGATGACACAAGGAGAGCACTTTCACCCTTAAAACCAGCTGATAGTGCTATTGAGATTGATTCAACAAGGAAGAGCATTGAAGAAGTTGTGGAAGAGATGTTGAAGGTTCTCCAAAAGCATCTTTCTTCTCCTTCTTCAAAATAAAATAGTTTGGGGGTAAGTATTAATGGAAAATCATGATGAACTGAATTCTAAAACAAAACCGGAAGAGGTCAAGGAAGATTTGCTCGTGGAAGAAAGGGAGAGTAAATCCTCAGATGACAGCGAGAATGTGGAAGAGGAGTTAAGCTTTCAAAAGATTTTTGAAGATAGTATGAAGGATTTAAAACAGGGGGAAGTGATTCAAGGGGAAGTGATTCAAACCATACCTGATTATGTAGTTGTAGACGTAGGCTGTAAATCTGAGGGAAGGATTCCCGTTTCACAGTTCCAGGATGAGAAAGGGCAGCTGTCGGTTAAAATAGGAGATAAAGTTCATGTATATCTTGAACAGTGGGAAGATGACAATGGGGAGATAGTTCTCTCTAAGGATAAAGCAGACCAGTTAAGAGTTTGGGAAGAGATCAATAAAGTCCTAGATAAAGATGGGGTTATTGAAGGAAAAGTTAGTGCTTTGATAAAGGGAGGTCTGTCGGTCGATATTGGTATTCCTGCCTTTTTACCGGGTTCTCAGGTTGACCTTCATCCGATCAGGGACTTGGGAAACTTGATTGGTAAAACTTTTAAATTTAAAGTGCTTAAGTTTAATAAGAAGCGGGGGAATATTGTTTTATCACGCAGAGCACTTTTAGAAAAAGAAAGAGAGAAATTAAGGAAGGAGACTGTAAAAACTCTTAGTGAGGGGGAAGTTGTCGAAGGGATAATTAAAAATATTACTGATTATGGCTTGTTTGTTGATCTTGGAGGTATTGATGGTCTTCTTCATATCACAGATATATCGTGGGGAAGGGTAACCCATCCTTCAGAATTGTTTAAAGTCGGAGATAAATTGAAGGTCAAAGTGCTCAGTTTTGACCGTGAAAAAGAAAGGGTGTCTTTAGGATATAAGCAGATTAAGTCTGATCCCTGGGCCAAAGCAGAGGAAAAGTATCCAGTTGGTGCCAGAGTAAAAGGGGAAATTGTGAATATTACGAATTACGGTGCTTTCATTGTATTGGAAGAGGGTATTGAGGGTTTGATACACATTTCTGAGATGACATGGGTTAAGAAAATGAAGCATCCTTCTCAGCTGGTATCTGTGGGAGATATGGTCGAAGCTATGATTCTGGATCTGGACGTGCCAAGGAAAAGGATTTCTCTGAGTTTGAAGCAACTGGAGCCTAATCCCTGGGTTCTCATGGAGGAGAAATATCCACCTGGAACTGTAATAGAAGGCAAAATCAAAAATATAACCGATTTTGGGATATTCATTGGATTTGATGAGGGAATAGACGGACTGGTGCATATCTCTGACATCTCTTGGACCCAGAAGATAAAACATCCCACTGAGCTCTATAAAAGGGGGCAGGAAGTAAGGGCAGTCGTTTTAAATATTGATAAAGAGAACGAAAGATTTTCTCTTGGTATTAAGCAATTGGAAAAAGACCCCTGGGATGAGATTTCCGAACGGTATAAGAAAGGACAGGTTATTGCAGGGACTATCACTAATGTTACTAGCTTTGGTATTTTTATCGAACTGGGGGAAGGAGTTGAAGGGCTCATTCATATTTCTGAACTAGGTGATGATGTTAAAATGGAAAATTGCAAGTCGGGAGATGAACTTTCCGCTGCAATTACCAATATTGATAGGAAGGGAAGAAAGGTTAGCTTAAGCATAAAAGAGCTTAAGGAGACAGATGTTGAAGAGGGAATGACGGAATATATGGAAAGCCAGGGGGAAGTTACAACCTCCCTGGGAGAAGAGTTGAAGGAAAAATTTGAAGAGAAGAAGGAAAAGGATAAAGGAAGTGAAGAGGAAAGTGGACTGCAATCTGGAGTAGTGGAATCCCGGAGTTCAGAGGAAGTAGAACTGCAAGATGGTGGGTCTGCGGAAGGAGAAGAGCCCTTGACTGCGGAGGCAGTGAGTGAAAATGAGGAGGAAAAAGTATCAGAAGAGAAGAAGGAAGGGAATGAAGGAAGTGAAGAGGAGGGTGCATTGCAATCTGGAGTAGTAGAATCCCAGAGTTCAGAGGAAAAGGAATCAGAGCTGAAAAATGAGAATGAATCAGCAGAGGGAAAAGAGCCCTTGACTTCAGAAGTAGTAAGTGAAAATGAGGAGAAAGGAGAGGAATAAGATTAGTGAGAAGACGTCCCATCCTGACAGCTTTGCTAATTTTAATCGTTATATGTGCTGTTTTCTTTTTGATGGTGTTTGGTATCAGCCATTTTGGTAATCAGTACGCTTTTGAATTCGGTGGTGACAGAGTAGGTATTGTCAAGATTGAGGGAACTATTGTAGAGTCCGAACCCATCATCGATAAAATAATAAAGTTTAGAAAGAGCAAGAGAGTTAAGGCCATTGTACTGCGGATTAATTCTCCAGGAGGGATGGTTGCGCCTTCCCAGGAAATCTATCAAGAAGTAAAAAAGGCTTGTAGGGAGAAGAAAGTTATTGTCTCCATGGAGTCTGTAGCTGCTTCAGGAGGTTACTATATAGCATGTACTGCCGACAAGATTGTTGCCAACCCCGGAACACTTGTTGGCAGCATTGGTGTAATTCTCCAGATTGAAAATATTGAGGAACTTTTCAACAAGATTGGTCTAAGAAGGAAAGTAGTTAAAAGCGGTAAGTATAAAGATATAGGTTCCATAACCAGACCCATGACAGAAGAGGAGGAGGCGATACTTCAGGAATTTTCGGATGATATTTATAACCAGTTTGTTGATGCAGTGGCAGAAGGAAGAGGCATGAAGCGGGAAGAGGTTTTGAAGATTGCTGATGGCAGAATCTTTACCGGTGTACAGGCCGTTGGACTGGGATTGGTCGATAGATTGGGCAATTTACAAGATGCCATATCTATAGCCGGTGAGATAGTTGGGATTGAAGGGGAGCCAAAAGTTATTTATCCAAAGAAGAAAAAGCCTTCCATCCTCGACTTTATATTTGAAGAAGCCATTAAGAACGTTGCCCGAATTATAGAAAATATGGTGCATGATAAACTTAAAGTCTACTATTTATCCACCCTCCATTAAATAGCTTTCCTTCTGAGCTTTTCCCAAAAATTCAATTCATTAAAAGCTAAATAGTGTCTGACCGAAAACCCGTTTTCATCTTTTAGAAATTAGAAACACGCAGTAAAAAATAAATTGAGAAATTCAAAAGATAAGGAATTGAGAATTGAGGAAATACCTGAATTCCTCAATTCCTAAATCCCTAAATTTTTTTATCTTAAATTTATTATTTAGAAAGGAGGTATTAAGTGATGGAAAATGAAGTTCAGCAGTTTCACAAGGATTTTACCAGATCAATACAGAAATTATCTAAAGAATCTCCAAACATGATTAGGGGATTTAAATCATTCCATGATCAGATCATGAAAGGTGGAGTCTTAGGTGAAAAGGAAAAGGAATTAATTGCTCTGGGGATTGCTGTTGCTATGCATTGTGTCCCCTGCATCCGCTTGCACACACAGGCCGCTGTGGCAGCTGGGGCAAATAAAGATGAAATCATGGAAGCAGCGTCGGTAGGGGTTTTAATGGGAGGGGGGCCTGCCTATACCCATGTACCGGAAGTGATGAAAACCCTTGAAGCTATGGGGGTTTTGTGAGTTTGTTGCCTGGTGATTTTTATAAGGTAATTTGAGGACATAGGAAGTATTGTGATCAACGAAACGATACTGGATATTAAACAAAAAGGTATCGTTATTCGGTTGCGTTGCTCGTTCAATTATAGGACGCAGATTAACCCCGTTAGAAATACTGATAATTTACAGAAACGCTTAAGAGAATATAGATATAGTGCATTTTTTAGAAATGGTATAGTTCTTTTTGAGTTTTTCAAGAATCGTTCAAAACGTTTCCTATTTCTAACGGGGTGAACGCAGAAAACTGTCTATACTTGTTTTTATTAATTCTACATCCAATATCCGGTATTTCATTAAAGTGGAGGATTTATGGCGATAGTTGAAGTGAGTATAGTCCCCCTCGGTTTATCTACCACCAGTCTCAGTGAGCATGTTGCTCAGGTACTGGAACCATTGAAATGTTCAGGATTAAAATATACCTTGACTGCCATGGGGACTATTATTGAAGGTGATTTAGAGGAAGTGCTGAAGTGTGTCCTCAAAATGCATGAGATTCCTTTTCATAAGGGGATTGGCAGGGTTTATACCACCATCAAGATTGATGATCGTCATGATAAACCTGCAACTATAGAAGGCAAAGTTCGCTCTGTGGAAAGCAAATCCCGTTAGAAATAGGAAACGCTTTATGTGATCATCTTCTATCAATTCAAAAGGAATTCTACTCGTTGCAGAGAATATTCATTACATTTTCCAAAGCGTTTCCGTAAAATACCAGCAGAATTGATATACCATTTAATCTTTCTTGCTTTGTGTCACATACAGTTCATAATACCTATTGTTTTATTTCTAACGGGATAAATCCTGATTGACAAGCCTTAATAATTTATGTACTTTTTAGGGCATAAGGGATGTTGCTGTTTTTGAAGTGTGTTTTTTTAGTAACTTTTGTATCTAATCTAGTGTGAAGAGTACAGTTTTACTATGGAAAAGGTATTAGAAAATTTAGAGGTATTAGATCAGTTAATAGAAGAAGGCAGGGAACTTGATATCATGAAGTTGATTTCTAAACTCCACCCTGCTGACATTGCTGATTTGATTGATGCCCTGGATGAAGAGAAGAAGAAAAAGCTCTTTGGGCTTCTCCAGGTCGAGACAGCCTCTGATGTGATTATGGAAATCGATGAAATCTCTCGTGAGCTCATTATGGAGGACATCTCGCAGGATAAGCTCACACAGATTGTCGATGATATGGAGTCGGATGATGCCACTGATTTAATTAGTGAGTTGCCCGAAGAGCAGGCACAGCAGATCCTCAGGGGGATTGACAGAGAAGACTCTGAAGAAGTTCAAGAACTCCTGAAGTATGATAGGGAGACTGCTGGCGGCATCATGCAGCTTGAGCTGGTTGCAGTACCGCAAAGTGTTACAGTAAAGGATGCCATAGAACAAATCCGCTCCTCAGCAGGCGAAGTTGAGGACCTCCATAATGTATTTATAGTAAATGGTGGGAAGAAACTCGTAGGAATTCTCCCCTTAAGAAAGTTGATCCTGGCTTCTCCAGATATCCATATTAAATCCATCATGGATTCTGCAACCATTAATGTAACTCCAGAAGTGGATCAGGAAGAAGTTGCTGAGATTTTCAGGAAGTATGATATTGTTTCTCTTCCGGTAATCGATCAGGAAGGGACATTATTAGGGAGGATTCTGGTTGATGATGTGGTGGATGTCATTGAAAAAGAGGTTTCAGAGGATATCATGAAGATGGCCGGGATTCCTGAGGAAGAACTGGTCTATGGGGGCCATGTTTTAGAAATTTCCCGAGCACGCCTACCCTGGCTTATTACCAATCTTTTTGGTGGGCTTCTGACTGGTTATTTGATGTGGCTCTTCAGGATTACCTTACATGAAGTACTGGCACTGATAACCTTTATCCCTGTCATTACTGCAATGGGTGGGAATATTGGAATACAGTCCTCTTCCATTATGATTCGAGGCTTTGCGGTTGGTCGAGTGGATTTCAATAATCTTAGAAGAATTCTTTTTAAGGAAATAAAAATCGGCTTGATCATGGGAATAGCCTGTGGGATAGTTGCAGGTTGTGCCGCAGTGCTTTGGCATAAGGATCCTCTCTTAGGCCCAATCGTTGCCCTTGCTATGGTAACGGCTATAACCACTGCTGCTTCTATGGGTACTTTGATCCCGGCCTTCTTTAAGAAGATGAAGATCGATCCGGCAATAGCTGCAGGTCCATTTGTTACTACGGCAAATGATATTGTTGGAATAATTATTTATTTAGGAATAGCGACGTTCTTCTTAAAATATTTAATGGTAGGACACTAGGATAAGAGGATGCCTCAATATAAAACACCGGCGGTTGTTCTATATTCTCAGGATTTTGCTGAATGGGATAAGCTGGTCACCATTTTCTCCAGAGATTTTGGAAAGTTGAAGGGAATTGCAAAAGGGGCAAAGAGAAGCAGAAAAAGATTTGGCAGTGGTCTTGAACCCCTGACATGTATTACCCTCTCCTTTTTTGAAAAAGAGGGAGCAGGATTAGTCAGATTAAATCATTGTGAGATCGTTGAATCTTACCCTGGGATACATGATGATATTTTAAGAGTCGGATATGCCAGCTACCTGGGTGAATTGATTAACAAGATGGTAGCTGAGAGAGAAGCAAACAAAGAATTATTTACACTACTTGTTACTTTTCTTCATTTATTGAATAAACCTTCCTTTCGAGAAGAGTTTATCAGAATATTTGAACTCCGTTTGCTTTCCCTCTCTGGGTATCAACCTGAACTTATGAAATGCATGATATGCCGAAAAGAGGTAAATGGAGGGAAGGAACATCAGTTTAGTCTGAACCGTGGAGGGCTCATATGTTCTGATTGTTTCAAGGATTCTCACAATCACCCTACACTTTCCGGAGGGACAATAAAGATTTTACAACGTGCTCAAACCATTGAACTTAAAAAAGTGACGCGTCTCTTTTTTTCCCCTCAGGCATGTGAAGAGAGCAGAAATATACTGCCTCGTTTTATTGAATATCATTTGGAAAAGCCCTTAAAGTCTCTCCGGTTTTTGAAGCAACTGGGAGTGAATTAGATTAAGCAACTGGAGAAATGGAGTGGTGGAGTATTGGAGTGATGGGCATTGATAACTGTTACGTGTTAAAGCTTAAACTCGTAACCCGTAACGTAGATACCTTTAAACTTATTTTTTACAAAAGGCAGGAAAAAAATGACAGTTGAAATGGATAAGGTCGTTTCTCTTTGCAAGAGGCGGGGAATCATTTTTCAAAACAGTGAGATTTATGGTGGAATTGGAAACACTTGGGATTATGGTCCTATTGGGGTTGAACTCAAGAGGAATGTAAAGGATGCCTGGTGGAAAAGTGTGGTATATGAACGTGATGACATGGAAGGACTGGATGCGGCAATCCTTATGAATCCAGCTACCTGGAAAGCCTCAGGACACCTAGAGAGCTTCACTGATCCTCTGGTTGACTGCAAAAAGTGCAAGCATCGCTTCAAGCTGGATGATATTAATGGTGATCGTTGCCCTGATTGTGGAGGAGAACTCACTGAAGAACGCTCTTTTAACCTTATGTTTAAGACTTTTATTGGTCCGGTGGAAGATAATGCTTCAGTTACCTATTTGCGTCCTGAGACTGCTCAGGGGATTTTTGTAAATTTTCTTAACGTCCAAAAGATGATGCGTCGCAAAATCCCTTTTGGGATAGCTCAGATTGGGAAATCCTTTAGAAATGAGATTACCCCTGGGAATTTTACCTTTCGTACTCGAGAGTTTGAACAGATGGAAATCGAGTATTTTGTTAAACCGGGAACTGATGAAGAGTGTTATAAGCGCTGGGTAGAGGATAGGTTCAACTGGTATCTTGATCTGGGAATTAACAAGGAACACTTAAGGTTAAGGGAGCATGATCGAGATGAGTTAGCTCACTATGCCAAGTCCTGTGTTGACGTAGAATACCTCTTTCCCATGGGCTGGGCGGAGTTGGAAGGTATTGCCAACCGTGGAGATTTTGACCTGTGCCAGCACTCTGATCACAGTGGAAAGGACTTGTGTTATTTTGATGAAACGGCAAAAGAGAAGTATCTCCCCTATGTGATTGAGCCCTCGGCAGGTGCAGACAGAGCTACCCTGGCTTTCCTGATTGATGCCTATCGGGAGGAAAAAGTAAAAAAGGAGAAGAGGGTAGTGTTGGCATTTAAGAATTGCCTGGCTCCCATTAAGGTAGCAGTTCTGCCACTGCTTAGAAATCGCCCTGATATTGTTGAAACAGCACGTTCTATTGCAGGCGATTTGAGGCGTGAATTCAAAGCGGTCTATGATGATACAGCAAGTATTGGCAGATTATATCGGAGACAGGATGAAATAGGAACTCCCTATTGCATAACGGTTGATGTTCAATCGATGGATGACCATCAGGTAACAGTAAGAGATAGAGATTCCATGCAGCAGGTGAGGATTCCCATAGAAGGAATAAAAGCCTATATTAAAGATTGCCTTGCACAGGAAAAACTGGTTGAACTGGGAAGTTGAGCATTTCATAAATAATTAACCACGTCATTGCGAGCGAAGCGAAACAATCTCGCTCCTCGCAATGACAACTTTATTTGTAGTTTGCTATGATTTTCTGCGTATATCTGCGTTCACCCCGTTAGAAATAGGAAACGTTTTCAACGATTCTTGAAAAACTAAAAAAGAACTATACCATTTCTAGAAAATGTACTATTTTCATAATGTTCTCTAAAGCATTTCTGTAAATTATCAGTATTTCTAACGGGGTAAATCTGCACACTAACTCAAAAAGAAAGGAGTTTTATATGGCACATAAATATGTATATTCCTTTGGTGAAGGAAAAGCGGAAGGGAAAGCTGAAATGAAGGAATTATTGGGAGGAAAAGGTGCAAATCTGGCAGAAATGAGCAACCTTAAAATAGCGGTTCCTGCCGGGTTCACCATATCAACGGAGGTTTGCATCTACTATGATAAAAATAAGAAATATCCTCCCGAGTTAGAAGCTGAAATAACGGATGCTCTTAAAAAAGTTGAAAAGGTGATGGGGACTACTTTTGGTGATGCCAATGATCCACTCTTAGTTTCTGTAAGGTCTGGTGCCAGGGCTTCCATGCCGGGGATGATGGATACAGTGTTAAATCTTGGGTTAAATGATGTTACGGTTGAAGGTCTAATTGCAAAATCTGGCAATCCACGTTTTGCCTATGACAGCTATAGAAGATTTGTGGCAATGTTTGGTGATGTGGTTTTAGGGTTAAAGCCGGTAGATAAAGATGATATTGACCCTTTTGAAGAAATCCTGGAAAAGAAGAAGGAAGAGAGAAAGGCAAGCTATGATACAGATCTGACCGCAGATGATTTAAAAGAACTGGTTGCGGAATTTAAGGGAGCCATCAAAAAAAGAACAGGTAAGGATTTTCCGGAAGATCCCAAAGAACAGCTCTGGTTGGCTATAGGAGCAGTTTTTGAAAGCTGGAATAATGAGCGGGCAATTGTTTACAGAAAATTGAATAATATCCCTGATCACTGGGGAACGGCAGTCAATGTGCAGTCAATGGTCTTTGGCAATATGGGAGAAGATTGTGGAACAGGAGTTGCCTTTACCCGTGATCCCGCTACAGGTGAGAAGAAGTTTTATGGTGAATATCTTATTAACGCCCAGGGTGAAGATGTAGTTGCAGGTATTAGAACTCCTCAAAAAATTGCTCAACTTGAGAAAGATATGCCGGAGGTTTATGGTCAGCTGGTCAACATCTACCAGACATTGGAAAACCACTACCGTGATATGCAGGATATCGAATTTACCATTCAGAGTAAAAAGCTCTGGATGTTGCAGACCCGTGTGGGAAAAAGGACGGGTTTTGCCGCATTCAGTATTGCTGTTGACCTGGTTGAGGAAGGTTTAATTTCTAAGGAAGAGGCTCTGATAAGAGTGGAGCCTGAACAGCTTAATCAGCTGTTGAGACCAATCTTTGATTTTAAGGAGAAGGCTCAAGCTGTGGAAGGTGGCAGACTGTTGTCGAAAGGTCTTAATGCAGGACCTGGAGCTGCCTGTGGAAAGGTGGTTTTTAATGCGGCAGATGCGGAAGAGTGGGCGAAGCAGGGAGAGAAAGTGATACTGGTAAGAATAGAGACTTCACCTGAAGACATAAAAGGTATGAATGCAGCGGAAGGCATCTTAACGGCTCGTGGGGGGATGACTTCCCATGCGGCACTGGTAGCCCGGCAGATGGGAAAGGTATGTGTTGCAGGGTGTGGAGATTTAGAGATTGATTACAAAAAACGTGTGATGGTGGTGAAAGATAAAATAATACAAGAGGGGGAGTTTATTTCACTTGATGGAACAACTGGTGAGGTGATTGAGGGTGAAATAAAGACTAACCCTTCAGAGGTATTACAGGTGTTGCTGATGAAGAGCCTGGATCCTGCTTCATCTTCTATCTATCGGATATATGCTAAGATGATGAGCTGGGCGGATGAAGTTCGAAAACTTGGTGTTCGCACCAATGCAGATCAACCGGATCAATCAGCTAATGCTATTTCCTTTGGCGCTCAGGGGATAGGACTTTGCCGAACAGAACATATGTTCTTTGGTGGTGAGAGAATCGATGCGGTACGGGAGATGATTCTTGCTGATGATGAAGATGGAAGGAGAAGAGCACTGAATAAACTGCTTCCCATGCAGCGGGAAGACTTCAGGGGAATCTTTGAAGTTATGAAAGAACTGCCGGTTACCATCAGAACCCTGGATCCTCCTTTGCACGAATTTCTGCCTCATTCAGATAGAGAGATCGAAGATTTAGCTAAGAAAATTAACGTACCGGCAGAAAAGCTGAAAGCAAGGGTTGCATCGTTACATGAATCCAACCCCATGCTGGGACATCGTGGCTGCAGGCTGGGAGTTGTGTATCCTGAAATTACCGAGATGCAGGCTCGAGCTATTCTTGAAGCTGCCTGCGAAGTAGCAAAGAAAGGGGTAAAGGTACACCCTGAAATCATGATTCCACTGGTGAGCCATGTGAACGAGCTTAAGTCACAAGAGGAAGTAGTTCGCAGAGTTGCGAAGGAGGTTTTTAAAGAACAGGGGGTAGAAGTGGATTATCTGGTAGGTACCATGATTGAGCTTCCCCGGGCTGCCATTACTGCTGACGAAGTGGCAACCGTCGCTGAATTCTTCAGCTTTGGTACTAATGACCTTACCCAGACCACCTTTGGTTTATCCCGGGATGATGCTGGTAAATTCCTGCCGCATTATCTTACAAAAAATATCTTATCAAAAGATCCCTTCCAGGCTGTTGACAGGGAAGGAGTAGGGCAACTGATGAAATGGGGTGTAGAAAAAGGTCGCAGCACCAAGAAGAATCTCAAGGTCGGGATCTGTGGAGAGCATGGGGGAGAGCCAAGTTCGGTTGAGTTTTGCCATGAAATAGGGATGGACTATGTAAGCTGCTCACCTTTTAGAGTGCCCATAGCCAGACTGGCAGCAGCCCAAGCCGCCTTGAAAGAAAAAGCAGAGAACTAAAGTAAGTCCCCTAAATGATTTGATTTTTGTCATTGCGAGGAGTGTAGCTACGAAGCAATCTCACATTGTTTCCATACCTTATAAACATTTTAAGCAGGCTTCAGCATGAAGTACCTGGCAGTTTTCATTGTTGGTGTAGTTCTTGGGGCAGTTGTTGTCTTGATAATTAATTGGATGCGCAGGCGAGAATCTAAAGAGATTGCTCGAGAGCTCATTTCACAGAGTGAGTCTCAGAGAGGTCAGGATGTAGAAGTACTCATCAGCAGAATCAAGGAATCTTTTGGAGCACTTTCCCTGGAAGCTCTGTCGAAAAATACAGGAGAATTTCTGAAGCTTGCAGATGCTACTCTTTCAAAACAAACACAGATGGGGGAAAAAGAGCTTGAAGGGAAGAAAAAGCTGATTGACCAGACGCTGGTGGCAATGAAGGGCGATTTACAGAAAGTTCAGAATCTGGTAACAGGATTTGAAAAGGACAGGGAAAAGAAATTTGGTGAACTTGCCAGTCAATTAAAATCTACAGCTGAGCAGACTGGAAAACTTCAGGAAACTACCAGTCAGCTAAAAACTGCCCTGGCAAGTTCAAAAGTCCGCGGTCAGTGGGGTGAAAGAATGGCTGAAGATGTATTGAGGCTTGCTGGGTTTATCGAAGGCATCAATTATCGCAAGCAGAAAACCCTGGAAACAGTGGGTACACGTCCAGACTTTACATTTTTTTTGCCTCAGGATCTCATAGTCAACATGGATGTTAAATTCCCTTTGGATAATTACATGCATTATCTTGATGCAGATGGTGAAACCGACAGGGAGAGGTACAAGAATCAATTCTTAAAGGATGTCAGGGGACGAATAAAGGAGGTAACGACCAGAGAGTATATAAACCCTGCAGAGAATACCGTTGACTATGTAATCGTATTCATACCTAATGAGCAGGTGTATGCCTTCATCAACGAAAATGATAGTTCCGTATTAGATGAAGCCCTGAAACACAAGGTGATACTCTGCTCACCCATCACACTTTATGCCATACTTGCGGTGATCAGGCAGGCAGTAGATAATTTCAATTTGGAGAAAACAGCAGCTCAAATACTCTCATTACTTGGTACGTTTGAAAAACAGTGGACTGCTTTTTTGAAATCGCTTGAGAAAATGGGAAAGAGAATTGATGAGGCGCAAAAAGAATTTAATGTTTTAACTTCAACACGTCGTAATCAACTTGAGCGTCCACTGAGGCAAATTGAAGATTTACGAAAGCAAAAGGGGATTCTTCCTGAATTGTCGTTAAATGAGGAGGACACTGTTCTTGCAGAAGAAATCGAAGATGCAAAAAATTCAAACCCCCATCCCAATTCTTAAGTCTCATGCTTAAAATTAATTGGGAAAGAGGTTTTAAAGTACCTTATATCGGTATGGATACAGCAATACTTTAATAAAAACAGCGAAGGAGGATGTGATGAATATTTTTGTGGATCGTATGATCAGGGCTGCGAAACTGGATGTTAATCTTTATGAAGAGGTTGAGGCTGATAAGGGAGCCATGGGGCAGGCCATGACGGTTGTTATTATCTCCAGTATAGCTGCAGGGCTGGGAAGCATTATGCAGGGAGGAATTGGCGGAATCTTTATGGGAACAATTACCGCACTTATCGGTTGGTATGTCTGGGCATATCTTACATACTTTATTGGCACCAGGCTTCTTCCAGAACCTCAAACCAGTGCAGATCACGGTGAGCTGTTGCGCACCATCGGCTTTTCGAGTTCTCCGGGGTTGATTAGAATACTTGGTATTATTCCAGGGCTAACAGGGATTGTCTTTTTTGCAGCATCGATCTGGATGCTGGTAGCCATGGTTATAGCAGTGAGACAGGCGCTTGATTATAAGGGAACACTCAGGGCTGTAGGCGTTTGTGCAATTGGCTGGATCGTCCAGGCTGTGCTTCTTCTCCTGCTGTTCTCTTTTATAGGTAAACCTGGAATGTAGGGGCCTATTGATTTTGGACTTTGGATTTCGGATTTCAGATTGATTAAAAGCCAGAAGGCAATATAAAGGTGGTAATAAAACATAGAGCGAAAGGGAGAAATCAAAAAAGTCTCCTGATTTTGGGTTGCAGATTTCTAGATTGCCACGCCCTTCGGGCTTGCAATGACTGTATTTTAGGCATGCGAAATACGACACTAGGTAATATTGTGAACGAAAAAAGTAAAATGTTATTGCGAGAAATGCAGTGACGAAGCAATCTCATTAAAGACGCTCGGAACAGGCTCCACAATCCCATGAGATTGCTTCGCTATCGCTCGCAATGACAGGTTATTGAATGTCAACTTACTTAAGTCATTTACTATAACTTACTTTAGAACCAACTACTGTTTTATCTTACAAGTCTCAATGAACTTCCTTAAACATCTTCCAATCACATATAAAAAATATAGCAGGAATTACATAATATGCAGTTAACATTCCTGGACTGGTCAGTTATTATTGTCTACCTTGCTGCTTTGATTGGGATGAGTGCGCTTATTGGCAGATCTCAGAGAGGGGAGGTAGACTATTTCCTTGGGGGAAGGGGGATTTCGTCATTGGCGATTGCCCTTTCAATTATGGCTACCCAGTGTGGATCCGTGAGCATCATCAGTGCACCGGCATTTGTTGCCTTGAATGAAGAAGGAGGTCTTCTATGGCTTCAGTATGAGCTTGCAGTACCACTGGCTATGGCTTTTCTCATGATCTTTTTTATCCCCATGTTTTACAAGTTAAAAATCACAACCATCTATGAGTATCTGGAGAAAAGGTTTAATTACACTGTAAGGTGCATTGTAAGCGCCTTCTTTCAGCTGAGCCGGGGACTGGCTACTGGTGTTGCCATCTATGCAGTCTCCATCGTTACTTCTGTGTGTTTTGGTTTGCCCCTCTGGTTAACCATCATACTCACAGGATTCATCAGCACCATCTATACCATAATGGGGGGAATTAAAGCAGTGATTTATACCGATGCCCTGCAGCTTATTATACTGTGGATATCAGTTTTTATCTGTCTGGGATACGGTTTGTTTCTGATAGATGACTGGCAGGGGATAGGGAATGTCATCACGCAGGGCAACTTAAAAGTTGTAGATTTCCGCCACCATGGTTTTGGTGATGGACACACCTTCAGCTTCTGGCCAATGGTAGTGGGGGGATTGTTCCTCTATATCTCTTATTACGGATGCGATCAAAGTCAGGTGCAGAGGGTGTTGTGTTCCCACTCAACTGAAGAGTCTAATCGGTCACTTTTTATAAATGGTCTCTTAAGGTTTCCTCTGGTTGCCAGTTATTGTGGGCTGGGGGTGTTTATGATCATCTTCCTGGCAAATAATCCCGAGTTTAAGGCTGCTATTCCTGAAGACCACTACGATTACCTCATTCCCCTGTTTATTGTTAATTATCTGCCCCATGGGATTATTGGCTTCGTGCTGGTCGGCATTTTTGCTGCAGCCATGTCCAGTCTTGATTCTGCTATTAACTCTCTCGGTGCGGCAACCTTGAAGGATCTATTATTGAACTCTTCAACACTCAATGCAGTGATTCAAAAGAGGTTCATCTTCTATTCACGGTTAACTGTACTTTTTTGGGGATCTCTATGTACGCTTTTTGCCTATCTGGTAGGTAATATCTCATCAACAGTCATAGAGGGAATAAACAAGATCGGGTCTGTTTTTTTCGGCCCTTTGCTGGCGGTATTTGCACTGGGTATAGTAACCAGCTCTGCCAGGAGCGCAGGAGTAATTGTTGGATTATTTTCAGGTATCCTCTGTAATATTTTTCTCTGGGCATTTTCCCCTGATATCTCCTGGCTGTGGTGGAATGCAACAGGATGTATCCTGGCTTTTGCTGTTGGAATGATTTTTAGTCTGTTACTCGGGAGGCAGACCAAAAGCGATGATTCACTGGTAGTAAATTTCCTGAGAGAATGGAAAAATGCATTTCAGCAGAGAGAAGGAAGAGGGAAGTGTCTAACCCTTGTTTTTTACTTCCTGGTGTTAGTATTTTTAAGCTGGGGATTCAGCTTCATTTTGCAGCTGCTTACTTGACCACACTTCATTAATCATTTGTTGTTTGGTTGCGCTACTCGTTCAATTATAGGATGCAGAAAAATGTCTGTGCTTACACTGGTTAAGTCAAGAAACCTAAAGTTGTTCTCTCCTCAACTTATTTGCCTACGGCAAGTGGGGGGCCTTCCCCTATCTTTGAGCTTTTGCCCGGTATTATATCTTCCTCTGCAGTCGTACATTCATTTATAGGAACAGTAATAGATTTTATCTTCAGATAATTGAGATACGGCTTGCAGGTTTCAGCATGTTCACATTTCTTTTCACAGATAAGGACATTGATCTTGGGTGCATTTTTTCTTTTTTCACAAGTTATATAATCCATGTTTCTTTTCATTCCTCCTTCCATTACAATAAAGACAGCTCGTGCTGCCTGCTTATATCAACTATAAGTTCTTCCCCTTGCTTGTATCTTAAGATCCCCTTCCCTATTACGTAGATCTTTTGCAAACCTAATTCATCTTCAATCAATATAGTTTCTATTGTCCTGTTCTTTCGAGCTTGATAGATGTCAAAACAGGGAACCAGCAATAACTGACTACATAAGAGAAAAGGCACTTTCTCATTATTGATTTTAAAATCATACAGTACCACTTCTTTATGGAAATCATATCTGGTACTATTTATAAGACCTTCAAATTCCACCCTTTTGTTTTTTAGTTTTTGTAAATTATTTTCTAATTGGGGAATTTTTTTGCTTTCTTCATTAGTCTTGAAAATAGAATTCATGATTAAGGAGAGGGTTATTAAAGAGTCTTTTCTTTCTTCACGGGATAATCCCCTTAGCTGCTGAAAAAGCTCTCTCATCTTTTGGAAGATAAACTTTTCCTCAGCATTCATCTTGAACTGATCAGCCTTCATGTTGAGAATGTTTATTTCTCTGGATTTCCTAGGGTTTGTGGATTTTCCCCTCATTTATTCACCCTCCCCCCTGACCAGTCTGTCTATGTCAGATTTTAAGAAACGATAATTTTTGCCTAATTTATTACATTTTACTTTGTTCTCTTTGATTAATTTATAAAGAGTTAGTCTGGTGATTTGAAGATATTCACAAACCTGTTTAGTTGTTAGAACTTCCCTATCTTTATCCATCTAAATCTTTCTATATTTAAAAGTATTTAAGAATACTTATATAAGCTGATATAGCTTTTGTCAAGCTTTATTTTGCCTAAATAAGTAAAAAAAAGCTTTGCTAATCTCATGTTGTTTTAAATAACTGTATTTTAACTTATCTATAAAGAAATAGATTGAAAATTTCCCAAGAAATACTTATATAGAACTAAGCATGTATTAAATAACTCAAGGATGCTATTATAAACAATAATATGCTTAAACAATGCGGTTTGTGGGGAGCGGTTGATGGGGTAAACAGTTCTTAGAAGTCAGTTGGCAGAAATTAAAAAATGTATGAATCCTGAATTTTGCAAACTATCCTACTGTATCTTCCCCCTTAATCTTTTGATACTGAGGAAGAGGGTGAGGGTGCCGAGGAGGATGAGGGAAAGTGCCTGAGGCCATAGAATTTCAATGCCTACCCCGCGCAAAAGTATGTCGCGCACAATGATCGCAAAGTAGCGAATGGGCATCAGGTAGGTCAGGTACTGGATTACCTGTGGCATGTTGGCAATGGGAAAAATAATGCCTGATAGCATAACCATGGTAAGTATAATGAGGAAAGTAAGAATCATCGACTGTTCCTGGCTTTGCACGATAGTGGAGATAAATATTCCCAGACCCAGGGTTGAGAACAGATAAAAAATTGATAGCACCAGCAGTAACACAAGACTTCCCTTAACGGGTATGTGAAAAATGAGATATCCAATAGTGAGAATGAAAATTACGTCAATAAAACCAATCAGGGTATAAGGGATCAATTTACCAATGGTAAGCTCACTTGATTTTATAGGGGTTACAAGCAACTGCTCCATGGTGCCAATCTCTTTTTCTTTTACTATGCTGATGGCGGTAAGATTAGTAGTTACGATAAGGAGTACCATGCAGATTACCCCCGGCACCATAAAATCGGCACTTGTGAGATCAGGGTTGTACCATATCCGTGTGCGGTTCTCGACAAGAAAGGTTTGCCCAATGTCTCGTCTAAAGCTGCCTAAAAAGTCATTTGCATTAAAGGATGGGAGGTCAATCCTTTCCATAATGAGCCTGGATGAAAACTTCTCTGAAATGATACGGGCATAATTTAGAGATATGGTTGCGGAGTTTGATTCTGTCCCATCAATGATGAGTTGAACCGGTGAAGGTGCTCCTTTTTTCAGCTTCTTTGCAAAATCTATGGGTATTTCTATCCCTGTTTTGACTTTTCCTGAATCTAAAAGCCGATAGATCTGGTTGCGGTTTGAGACGTGGTATTTAATATTGAAGTATCCATTATGATGGAAGGATCTAAGATAATGCCTGCTCAGCTGGGTTTGATCTCTATCAAGGACAGCCGTTGGTATGTTATGAATATCAAAGGTAGCTGCGTAACCCAGGATGATAATCTGTAGGATTGGTGCAACAAAAAGGAGAGGATAGAGCTTCCTGTCCCGACTCATCTGTTGTAGTTCTTTTATGGTAGTGCATAATATTCTCCCAAAATTCATGCTTCACCCCACCTTTTTCTTAAAACGTAATGCGCTGATAGTAATCATAGCCAGGGCAAAAATGAGAAGTATCAATGCTTCTGGATACAGAGTGGTAATACCCACACCTTTTAAGATAATTCCTCTTAAGATTACCAGGAAATATCTGATGGGTAAAATATAAGTGATGAGCTGAATTGGGTAGGGCATACTTTCTATGGGAAAGATAAATCCGGACAAAAGAATCGCAGGGAGGATAGAGGATAGGAATCCCATTAACCAGGCAGTTTGAGAAGTCTCAGCAATGTTAGAGATATATAGACCGATACCCAGTGAGGCAGCTATAAAGATACCTGATAAACTGAAAAGCATTAAGAGATTCCCTCGGAAGGGTACCTTAAAAAAGAACCATGATAAGAGGAGAATCAAAGCAAGGCTTAAAAAGGATATAACGATATAAGGGACGATTTTCCCTATCATCAGCTCAATGGGTTTTATGGGGGAAACAAGCAGTCTTTCCATAGTGCCTCTCTCTTTTTCCCTAACAATGGTGATAGAGGTTCTTATCACTGTAATGGTCATGAGGATTAAACCAATGAGTCCGGGAACCATGAATATGGAGCTTTTAAGTTCAGGGTTGTACCAGATGTTTGGACGCAGCTCAACAGAAGGAAGTTGAGCAGGAAAGGCCATTCCTTTGTTTAAAAGTAGTTCTCCCAGAATCTGTCTTGAGAATTTTTGGATGATTGTGCTGGAGTACCCCATGACAATAGTGGCGGTATTGTTGTCAGAGCCGTCTACGATGAGCTGTACAGGTGTATCTTTCTCTTTATGAATATCTTTGGAGAAATCAGGTGGGATTCCCAGAACGACTTTTACCTTTCTCTTATCCACATTGGAATTAATCTGTTTCTGGGAGTATAAACGTTCTTTTAAGTCAAAGTAGCCTGACTGGATGAAGTTTTCTGTTAGCTCTCTGGAGTCAACTGAACAGTCTTGATCATAAACTGCCAGTGGGATATGCCTTATGTCTAAATTGATTGCGAAGCCAAAGAGGAAGAGGGCAAAAACGGGGAAAAAGATGAGCATCATCAGGGCGATAATATCACGCGAAATGTGAAGATACTCTTTATAAATGATGGCAGCTATTCTTCTCAACATGGCGTTTTAAAATTGGAATGACAGGTTTGATGCAGGTTGCGGGTTGCGCTTTTCGTGTTACGGGTTCAACAATATTCCGGTACTCCAATACTCCAACATTCCATTATTCCATATGTGTGGCAAAGATTATAACTTCTAAAGTTTCTCTGAATTTCAATAAGTTGCAGATTTTCTGAGACGTTTCAGTTGCTTTGTTTGGACAATGCTACAAAAACATCCTCAATGGATGGTGAGATGATGTTCATCTCGTTGATTTTAATCGCCTTCTCCTTAAGGAAATGATTTAAAACGGGCATTGCTCCTTCTGCACTGTCCACTGCTAGATGGAGTGCATCTCCGTAAATATTTATGTCTTTAATAAGTTCATGCCCTTGGAGAAGCTTGAAAACCTCGTTTATTTTTTTGCATTGGATTTTTATGATCTGATAGAGATTGAAATTGTCCTTTATTCCCTGAGGTGTATCATATGCAACCAGATTGCCTTCCCAGATGAAGCCGATCTTGTTGCATCTTTCAGCCTCTTCCATGTAATGGGTGGTAACAAATAAGGTCATACCGTTTCTTGCAAGATCATAGAGAAAATCCCACATGATTCTTCGCGAAACAGGATCGATTCCGGCTGTTGGTTCATCTAAAAAAAGAATCCTTGGACGGTGAACGACTGCACATGCCAGAGCTAGTCTTTGTTTCCAACCACCTGAAAGATTTGCAGCCAGATATTTGAGATATTTACCAAGACCGGTTGTCTCAATAATTTCTTCTCGTTTTCGAGCAGCTTCTTTTCTATCTGTGATATAGAGCTTTGAAAAGAATGCGAGATTTTCTTCAACGGTTAAGTCCTGGTACAGACCAAAGCTCTGTGACATATAGCCAATGATGGTTTTAATCTTATCTGCTTCAGTAATGATATTATACCCTCCAACGGTGGCACTTCCCGAAGTAGGCTCAAGTATGCCACAGAGCATGCGGATAGTAGTGCTCTTACCTGCCCCGTTAGGACCCAGGAAGCCAAATATTTCACCTTCTTCAATAGAAAGGCTAAGATTATTTACAGCGATAACCCTGTCAAATTTCCTGGTCAGGTTTGATGATTCTATAGCTTTCATGATGATTGTTTTTTGTTAACTATTAAAGCTGAATAGTTTTGAAGTTATTTATCTGTTGCCAGTCATCAATAGTCTTTAGTTGTATGTTAACCCGCAACTATTTTAGATTCCTGTACCCTGTACGCTGAACCCTGCTCCCTATTTTTACATTCCTGCCTCAATCACGGCATCAGCAGGCATGCCTGGTTTCAGTTCTTGATTGGGATTGTCCACTTCAACTTTTACACCGAATACCAGCTTGACCCTTTCTTCCTTGGTTTGAATATTTTTAGGAGTAAATTCAGCTTCAGGGGAGATGTAGGTGACTTTCCCTAAAAATTCTTTATCAGGGAAAGAATCTACAGTCACTTTCCCTTTTTGCCCCAGTTTAACTTTCCCCAGATTCCTTTCTGATACATATGTCATAACCCACACGTGTTTAAGGTCAATAACCGTGGCGATAAGACTTCCCACAGATACAAATTCTCCCAGTTCTACATAGCGTTCGCTTATTACTCCATCTATTGGGATAATTACTGTAGCATCTTCTATTTTTCTTTCTATTAGTTTTACCTGAGCCTCTGCTGCCTCTTTGACGGCCTCTCCTGCCTGTATTTCTTCTTTGCGTGATCCTTCCACTGCAATTTCATAATTCTTCCTGGCTATTTCATAGCGCTTTTGCGCTGACTCATAAGCAGCTTCAGTTTTATCTCTTGATCCAAGATCAACAACCCCTTCATCGTATAATTTTTGTATCCGTTTGTATTCTCTTTTACTGTCTTTAAACAACACCTTGGATTCTAAAAAGGTTTCATGTGCCCTTTCAACTTCTTTATCTCTTAAGCCCTTGATCAGCAGAGTTAGTTGTGCTTTAGTCTCTGCCAGTTGGGCTTTTGCCTGAGCCAGTTCAATATCCAGTTTTTCATGGTCAATCTCTGCCATGATATCTCCCTTTTTCACCCAGTCCCCTTCATCAAAATGGAGGGCTAATATTTTGCCGGATGCTTCTGCCCTGATATCAACCTCTGTTGCCTCAATGGTCCCGGTGGATTCTATTAGATTGGGATTGCTGCGATTACATCCAAATAGCAGGATTGTTAAGCAGATGCTGTAGAGTACCAGGTATTTAGTAATGTTATCCATGATATTCACCTTTCTCTGTATATTAAGTTACACTGTTTTGAATTTTTGATTTTGGTCATTTGAGATTGTTTCGGATTTCGTATTTTGAATTTCGGATTTACCTTATGATTTTATTTATTTGTTGGTTGTATGGCTTTACTAAACATCTTCCAGGTCACATCAACCTGTTTTACTATATCGAATCTACCACCACTTAAGTGGTATAAGAAGGCTGACGGCTGGAACAGCCCCAGGAACATAATCGCAATTCGCCGGGATTCCATGTCGGTACGAATACGGCCTTGTCTCTGTCCTCTCTCGACAATCTCCGTTAAGCCGTTTAAAAGATCCTGTATCATTTCATGAAGCTTTGACTTAAGTTCCTGGTTTTCTCTATATACCTCCTCTGAAAACATAATCTGGGGAATAGCACTAAACTCCATAACCAGCTGAACTTGGCGCATTAGCAATTT
This sequence comes from uncultured Thermodesulfobacteriota bacterium, assembly GCA_964580455.1. Taxonomy (GTDB): domain Bacteria; phylum Desulfobacterota; class WTBG01; order WTBG01; family WTBG01; genus CAZOKO01. The sequence continues at coordinate 44,180 of CAZOKO010000006.1, forward strand.
TCGGATGGCTTCAAGTGAATCATCATTCTCTTGATTGGCTTTTATAGCATTCTTCTTCATCCGTTCACCAATCATGCCCAGTACCGCCTCGAGGATCTCACTCTTATTATTAAAGTGGCGGTAGATAGCTGAGGGTACAATCCCCACTATCCTTGAAATGCGCTCTATGGTCATTGACTTTACCCCCTGGTTTGCTACCAGGGTGAGTGCAGCCAGAATGATCTCTTCCCTCCGTATTTCAGTACCCTTTTTTTCTGCCATTGCTATCATCCTATGTGAATTTATATTCACATTATAGCAAATAAAAAAGTTTTTTCAAGAAAAAATGAACCACGAAGACGCAAAGGAAGGTTGCAGCTTTTACATAGCAAATTGAAGGACTTGAATTTCAGTTGATGCGGGAAGATTTTCTTTGGTAATTTCTATCTCGCTTTCATCTAGCTTTTTAACGTTAGTTTTGCCGGCAAGAAAATCATCAACTGTAGTGATAGGAAATCCACATTTTTCCGTCTTGAAGTGCATAGGTATGGCCAGACGGGGTTTTAGGCTATTCATTACCTCTGTAGCTACTTTAGCATCGATGGTATAGAAACCGCCTACTGGAATCATAAGCACATCAACTTCTCCAATATCGACAATTTCCTTTGAACTTAAGGAATGTCCAAGATCCCCCAGATGGCATAATCTTACACCCTCTATGGTAAAACAGAAGATGGTATTTTCTCCTCTTTCCTTGCCTTGTGAGGTATCGTGGTAAGTGTGAATCCCTTTGAATTCAATATTTGATACCGCATGAGTTCCCGTGCCTTTAATAACTTCAGGTTTTCCCTTGAGACCCTGCACGTAGTTATGGTCTGGATGGTCATGGCTTACCACTGCAATATCTACCTCGTCGGGTATGCTTCCATAGCTTAAGGCACCGTCATATCCACCAGGTTCATAAGGGTCGGTAGCAATTTTAATTCCCGATGCTGAGGTGATGAGAAAAGTAGAATGACCACACCATTTGATTTTCATGATAATTTCCTATAATAGGGTTTAGGGGTCGGTGTTCAGTAGAAATATATTCATTCACATCCCCCCTTTAACAAAGGGGGGCAAGGGGAGATTTAAATGTTAAAGAAAATTCTTCTGCGTTTATCTGTGATAATCTGCGTCCTAATTAACTTGACCCGCAGGTACTGCAATTATGAGCGGAGCAGGTGCCGCAGCTGCTGGAATCTGAACTGCTCACAAATTTTTCACCAGATTTAAAGGAAACGGCTGACATCAGCTTTTTCACTTTACTGGCATGGCACTTTGGACAATTGATCGCCGATGATTGACTTAAAACAAGTTCTTCAAAATCTTCGCCACAGCAGGAACAGTGATACTCATATATGGGCATATCAAACACCTCCATTTGTTCATTAATAACAAATATTTAAACTTTTAGCAATCTTTTTTAGGCTAATAATTTC
>CAZOKO010000007.1:0-4135 GCA_964580455.1 uncultured Thermodesulfobacteriota bacterium
ATCTGGCAAACAACATCAAATGCGGCAACTCACTCATTGGCCCTGACTTTTACGACGGTAAACAGCTTGCCCGCTTGCCCGGGCTTGGCCGAGCGCAGTCAGGCCAGGGAGCGCAGCCAGGGATGAGCTTCTTCGATGAAGATGCAACATATCGAATAAATGCCTTTGATTGGAAAACCGAGTTTTCTGAGATTATGAAAAAAGGCGGCTTCGATGCGGTGATTAGCAATCCGCCTTATATCCGCATCCAAGCAATGAAGGAATGGGCACCAATTGAGGTTGAATTTTATAAAAAGCGCTACGTCAGTGCCAGTAAGGGTAATTATGACATTTACGTAGTATTTGTAGAAAATGGCTTGAAGCTTCTAAATGAGCGCGGACTATTGGGTTTTATTCTGCCACACAAGTTCTTCAATGCAAAATATGGTGAATCTTTACGTGCTTTACTGGCAGAAGGAAAACATTTAAATGATATAGTTCACTTTGGCCATCAGCAAGTTTTCTCTGGAGCAACCAATTATACCTGTTTGCTTTTCCTCACGCGAGCAAGCAATAAACAATTTCAATTTGCGAAGGTAGATGATTTAATTGCATGGCGTAATGTTGGCAAGACTGCAACAGACAAAATATCCGCTGCCAAGGTTACTTCTGAAGATTGGAATTTTGTTGTGGGTAAAGGGGGTGATTTGTTTGAGCGACTGTGTGAAATGCCGGTCAAGTTAGAAAATGTTACAAGTCGTATTTTCCAAGGTCTCAAGACCGGAGCCGACAAAATTTACATTGTTGAAGAAATGGAACGCAAGAAAAACAGAATTAAAGTGTACTCTAAAGAAAAATGTGATGAATATTGGCTTGAGTCTGATTTGTTATACCCTTTAATCAAAGGAGGTGACAGTAGACGTTTCTGTTTGTCTCGAACCAATCGACTGATTCTCTTTCCATACTTATCTCAAAGTGAAGGTTCTTCTATTGAACTTATTCCTCAATCAACTTTGAAAGATCACTATGCTCTCACTTGGACATATCTTACAGACAACAAGGACTATCTGGAAAACCGTGAAGGAGGAATAATGCGTGGTAAAAGGTGGTTCGCCTATAGCCGCAATCAAGCACTGGATTTAATACCACTACCAAAGATATTCACACCAGATATAGCTGCACGTGCATCATTTTCCTTAGACGAAATAGGCAAGGTATTCTTCACTGGAGGAGTTGCAGGTGGATATGGAATTCTTGTTTTACCAGAATATTCACGTGAATATGTATTGGGCCTACTGAATAGCAAATTATTGGAATGGTTCATCCGCCAGTCAGCCACACAAATGCGCGGTGGATATTATAGTTACGAGTCACGTTTCATACGGCATCTTCCTATACACCCCATAGACTTATTTGATTCCATCAACAAAGCCCGACATGATCAGATAGTGAAAATGGTTACACGAATGCTAGATCTGAACAAGCAACTGCCAAAGTCTAGAACACCACAATCTAAAACAGTCATCCAGCGTCAAATTGAGACCACTGACCGACAGATTGATGAGCTAGTATATGAACTGTATGACTTAACAAAGGAGGAGATTAAGATTGTGGAATCTAGTACCAAGTAACTAAAACTTGTCATGTTAACTCACCAAATAAAAATTATTTGGAGATGAGTGACGAACTCACAGCGCTCTTTTAACAGAAGATTAATAGTGGGTTAAGAGTGTAAAGATCAAAAAAATGTATTGAGAGGTTCATTATGATCATCCTTCAGAACAGCAGGAAATTTAACGAATACAAATACAAGTTTGAAGATAAATTCGAGAAAGATATTGTTGACTCACATAGTAACTTCTTTGGTGCTGCAACAATCTATATAGATGCAAAAAAGAAAATCGGATCTCAATCACTAGGCAATACTATACCCGATGGATTTCTTTTTGATATGTCTGATCCGGAAAGTTGCGAGTTTTATCTGGTTGAGGTAGAATTAGAAAGCCATGATTTCTATAAGCACATTTTTCCACAGATAACTAAATTTTTCGCTTTTTTCAAGAATAGCAAACGCCAAAAAGAACTCGTCGAAAAACTCTTTTCAACAATAAACACAGACACCAACCTTAAAAAACAGTTCAAAAAATATCTGGGAGAACAAGAAGTTTTTAAGTTTCTAAACGATGTTATAGACAATAGTCAAAACATACTTCTTATCATAGATGGAGAGAAACCAGAGCTGCCTGAGATAATGGATACCTATTCAGATACATGGGGCAAGATGGTAAAGGTTATGACTGTAAAGAAGTACGCATCTGGCAGTGATTACATTTTCACAGTACATCCTGAATTTGAAACCATTGAATATTCTTATCAAGACGCTCCCTCTGAGGATGAGACTTCGAGTATAACCTATTCTGAGGAATTTCATTTAGAAAGTGTCAGGGCTAATGTCAAGGCTATTTATGAGACACTTAAGAAAAGAGTAGAGGAGATAGATACTTCTATTATCTTTAATCCTCAAAAGTATTACATATCGATAAAATGTTCGAAGAACATTGTCTTCATTAAACTCAGGAAGAAAAAGCTACGACTCACCATAATGTTACCTGAAGAAGAGATTCGGGAAAGAATCAAGAAGCATAGCGTAAAGTCGCTCTCGGAACCAGTTCAAAATTTTTACAATGGTCCATGTGCTGCTGTGGACATTGAGAACTTACGTGATATTGATGAAATAGTTGATGTTATTAAGAGTCTGATAGAAAAAAACTCATCCGAGACCACATCTTAGTGATATTTACAAACAATATAATGTTGCAGCACTCGATGCTGAAATCCAGTGTTAAATTCCCTGATTGTATCAATAGCCGATGTTTGAAAAACAAAGGGGTCTACACATTTAACAAAAAGAGCGGGATTTTGGTTCTGAAGATAACTTGATGTAGTATGATGCAGGATGCAAGATGAAAATAGTCCATGGCCAATGGTCCGCAGTTCACAGATAAGGACAGGAAGCAGCTAATAAATAATAAGGAAAAGCAATAAAAAACTTCAGCTCTTTATCATTGCAGTTACAAAGGGATCTGGGAAAAAGACCTTTGCACTGCCAGTGGTAGTTTAACTTGATTTATTAAGCATCAGAAAATCGCTGATGCATCGTATAACGGTTTTATCCAGGCCTTAGGATTTCACGATCTATTATTGAGGTGTCTATGAAAATAAAAAAAAGATCAAACCGTTTTTATAACACATCACTATATGGATACCCACAGATTCGAGTATATCACAAGAGAGGATCCGGGAAGAAATGTCCACGCTATCTTTTGAAATGCGGATGTTGTAAAGAAAAAGTGGAGATATACTATAGTGACGATGGTCTTGAGATAAATGGCGTCAATGGTGCAATTGAGGACTGGCGTAATATCCTATTACCTCTTCTATTGATTGAAGAAAAGGGAGGCAAACTTGTTGCCAGGAAGGTACCAAAATAAAAGAAGGAAATCACAACGAGTCACTACACCGGAACAGATTTCAAGCGCTCTATCCGTTCAGTAAACCCATCGTTTTATTGGTCTCTGTTTTTCAAGCTACTTCAAGCCGAAGACGTTTCCCGAGAGCGTTTGCAAAATTTTCCAGAGTAGATAGTTTGATGTCTTCTGCATGATTCTCAATTCTGGAGATAGCAGATTTCTTTGTTTTCAACCTGGCCGCAAGTTCTTCCTGTGTCAGACCTGCGTTCTCACGTGCTTGTTTTAACAACACCCCAATTTTAAATTGTTCGTATCCTGAATCAAAATTTTTTGCAAATTTAGGATCTCGTGCCTTGCGTTTCTTTATATACTTTTTAAGATCGCTCACTTTTTCTTCCTCCTTAGATAATGGTGTTTGCGTTCTTGAGCAATTTTGATGTCATGCTTTGGTATTTTTTGAGTTTTCTTTTGGAATCCGTGAGTCAAAACTATCAAATTAGACCCATCAAAAAATCCGAGGAATCGGAAGATACTCGATCCTGCTGTGACTCTGATCTCCCAAAGGTCATCTGTATCTACTATTTTCTTAAAATATTGAGCAGGAACAAAAGCTAGATCCTCTACAAGTTTTAAGACCCAGGCTACTTTCTGGGCTTGTTTAGGCGACAGCGTGTCAAGAAAATCGT
>CAZOKO010000007.1:4235-41114 GCA_964580455.1 uncultured Thermodesulfobacteriota bacterium
CCCATGGAGACTTCTCAGATGTCATTCTCTCCCTCCCCTTGGCAAAAAACTTCCCTTTACAATCACCATAAGAATTGGTAAGCTTAACTCATAAGTAACCAACCAGGCAATGGTATTAATCCAAAATATGAGAGAGGTAGAATGGAATCCATACATGAAGACTTAGTTGAAGAAACGTGGGAAGAAGTTGCTGGGTTCACTCCAGATCAGATAAATAAAATGATGCAAAAGGTGAGTAAGGAGCAACCACCACTTTTGGCTTTTATTGTAGAATTCACTGAAGAGCTTGATCAGGAAGTTAAGGAACTTGCAATCTATATGTTTTTTAATGTTTATCGGATGTTCCGCAAAGGGTTTGGGAAGAAAATCAAACTAATTTCACCTGATGAGGTCATTGAGTGTTATGAATCCAATGAAGAACTTATGCAAAGTCTGGAAGGTGCTCATGATAAATTTTTTGACAGAATTGCCAGAGTTCAGGTTTCCAGTCAGCCGTTTGTTATGAAATTTGTAGTAGAAACCCTGCTTGAACCACCTGAAGTTGAAGATGCAATAGAATTAACTGATGAAGATATAGGTTTCCTCTTCCTATTGCTTAAAACTGTGGTTGACATCCTCAACGATAAGACTGATGTGTAAGAAATAGAGGTCAGATTTCCAGGCTGGCCAACTTCTTTAATCCCAGCTTCATAGGCAGGATAAAGGCGAGAATATTTAATATAAGAGCCATAAAAAGAAGAAGAACAATTTCTGTCAATTCTCCTCCTGTCAAAGGAAGACTCCTGAGCTTTGACATAAAAAAGAGATAAACAGGACGTGCCTCCAGGATAACCACCAGGCCGACAAATGACACCGCCGTAATCATATACATCATACCACCAAAGCCTGTTGCAATCTGCGAAACATTCTCTGCTTTAAATCGAGGGAACCAGGCACCAAAACCTATTCCTAAGCTGGTAATGCCAAAGGTCATGCCACCTATGGTAATAGCTGAAAGCCATATCATAAAATTAGTTGCATTCATTAATATGTCAGTCGTGATGATCAGGAATTCTGCTGGAATCAGCAGGAAGAAGAAGTTTACCCAGAACTTACTCCAAACCAATTTTCGCAGTTCCAGGGGCGAGGACTTGACAATCCAGAAAGACCTTCCCTCCAGGCTGATGCTTGGAAATGTGAAGCGAACTGCAATTGCAGAAATAACAAAGGCAGCCAGACCAAGGTTGACGAAAGAAAGCAAATTCTCAAGATAAAAGGTTGGCATTGGCGACTTCTCTAAAGGAAGCACACTGAAGTTGTATATGTAGATAATAACGAGCGCACAAATAAGAAACAACTGAGGCCACTGGTTAGTATCACGCAAAAACGTTTTAAGGTCTTTGAGTACAATAACCCTGGTCTGGACAGGAAAAGGTTTAAGCACTGTTTCCAAGATGCAATTTACAACCCTTGACCGGGATAACCTGGCTGACTTAGCCTCCTGGGCCTTTGACCACGCATCATAGTAAATCCTCTTAAAAACCCATTCCCCAATTACTACAAACGCCAGCCCTGTACTCCAAAGCAAAAGGAGAAAGAATTCCCAGTCCTCAGAATTGCCAAAGAGGAAAGGAGTGATGGCATTGGCAGCCCACTGACTTGGAATAAGTGGCGAGGTCGGTGTCTTTAAATTGGAAATGTAATCCATTACCAGGTAGAAACTTTCGGGATCCACCAATCTTTCCGGCTGAAGAAATCTTATAAACAGGAATACCCCCACAACCAGAAAGATGGACGCAAGCAGGATGATGTCTTTCAATCGACGAGCTGGGAAGATATAGACCAGAAGGAGTATTAGAATAATCCCTAAAGCGGCAGACAACATGAGAAATGGAACAATTACTCCTAAAAGATTAAGATAATAAAAGAGTGAGGCATTATAGACTAAACCGTAAGCTAAAAAGACAGGAAAGCTGAAAAAGAGTACAGTCCATGAACTATTGACTACATTTTCGATAAACCTTCCTGCATAAAGACTTGAAGGATTCATGGGAAGAGAATTTAGAAGTTGCAGATCATCCGATAAGAAGTAAGTGGAGAGGGCAGTAATGACGTTACTGAAAATCAAAAGAGAAAAGAAGGTGAGAAAAACCATGGAAAGCAGCTTCGAGGCAAGAAGGGCACCAATAACCTCGATGCTGGAAAAATATCTTAAGACCCTGAAAAATACCAGAAAGCTACCAAACCAGAAGAGCAAACCGATTGAGAAAAATATGATGACGCGAAGGAGTCTCTTCTTCTCCTCCTGTCTCGAAGAATTTTTATAGGAAAGGATTTTTGTTTTGAGGAGAAGAATAATCTCGCGCATGGCACTCACCTTTTAAAACCTTAATGCTTCAACTACTCTTCTAACTTCCTCTCCACCGGTAAGCTTAAAGAAGACAGACTCCAGCTTTTCCTCATCACTTCCCACCCTTTCTCTTAACTCTTTCATATTTCCAACAGTTATGATTTTCCCTTCCTGAATAATCGCAATACGATCGCATACTTCTTCAGCAATTTCCAGGGTGTGAGTAGACATGAAAATAGTACCACCCTTATCGCAAAAACCCCTGAATATCTCTTTCACCAGTTTGGCACCTTTAGGGTCAAGTCCCACCATGGGTTCATCAACAATAATCAACTTTGGCTGATGAAGGAAGGCCGATGCCATTACCAGTCGCTGTTTCATACCATGAGAAAAACTCTCAATCAGTTCATCTTGCCAATCAGCAAGGCCGAAAAGGCCAAAGAGATAATCTATTTTGCCCTCAACCCCGTTTGAGGAAAGATTATATAATCCAGCAATAAACCTTAAAAACTCTAAAGCAGTTAATTTTTCGTAGAGAAAAGGCCGATCCGGAATAAACCCAATCACCTTTTTAGCTTGACTGGGATTTTCTGCTAAATCCCATCCATCGATAATCACCCTTCCGCTGCTAGGTTTAATTAATCCCGCCATCATCTTGATAGTAGTAGTTTTCCCTGCACCGTTAGGACCCAGAAATCCAAAGACCTCCCCTGGATTCACTTTAAGGTTAATACTATCAACCGCAATGAGATTACCAAATCGCTTGCCAAGATCTATTAATTGAATCATCTGTAGTCCAGAACCTCCAACTTCAATATTCCTATCAACTTGATGATTTCAAGCTGTTTATCCAACCCACCCTCTACAAATCTGATATGGGTTGCATCAGCAGGAAGCTGATTCATGGTAGGATCTACACAAATCCAGTGTCCCACAAAAACATTTGACCACGCATGGTAATAGAAACTACCCTGATTATAGACAATGCCTGCACAGAGCTTGCTCGGTATACCCGCTGCCCGACAAAGCGCAACAAACAGTGTTGCATGCTCGTTGCAATCACCTACTCTCATTTTCAGAACATCCAATGCACTGGGAATGCTGAGTGTAGGCTTTTTCTCAATATTCCGATAAACCCACCCCTTAATAAGATTAACTACCTTAAGTGCATCTGTCTCATTCTTAATAATCTCCCGTGCCTTTTTAATAATCAATTTATCATCGCTCTGGATAAAGACAGTTGACTTAAGATATTCCACCATATCACTATTATGATAAGGAATATGATAGGAATTCAATCCTGATATCTTTTCTTTAAAGATTTCCAAGATATCACCTTGAAGCTTCTGTCTGCCCTGAGAGATATTGAACTCCCTGAGGTTAACATTTTTCAATCTTACCTTAAGGTAGGAAGGGTCAGAAACAGTAATTTGTCTGTTAACCGAAATGGCACTTAAAGCAATAAGATCTTTTGTCTTTTCACCCCAATTTTCCGTGAGCGCATCAGATTTGCTTTCCTTTACCAATAACAAACCGAGTGGACTTTCTTCCTTTATGGTATTACCATCCTCATCAATCCATGACCTTACAGTTATCCCCTTGAAAGAACTGCTGATTCGGCAACACTCAACTTTTTTATCTTTTAATAAAATCTTCTCCTTCCCCTCCACAACCATATCAACGGGCATACTACTCATACTGGAGGGGTCAAAGACGGTATACTTAAATCGCTTGCCTACTGCCACTCCTTGAGAAAGCATCAGTGGTTTGAGAGAGCTTAAAAGACAGGGTACTTCCTGAAGAGGAATAACTTTATGATTAACATCCCCTCCAGATAAAATTTCCAAGTGTAACTCGTTCCCTCGAACTTTTCCATTAGTCCTAAAGGAAAAAAGGTTTGAAAACAATCTGAACTCAAAAGATTTGAGAGTAAAAGCATTATCCACATGAGAAGTTACCTGGGTATCCACTCTCTGCGGGGTTCCCATCACGGTAAGATCCATGATCGCCTGCTCAAATATCTCATACCCCTTAAGCTCTTTCTTAATCTTGGAAACGGTATAACCCACCTTATCTTTATCCCAGTAAACCCCCATCCACTCCTCCTTAGGACGGAGCTGACTTGCCGCGTAGCTGGCCTGTATGTAATCATCACCAGGGATAAAGTAGGTCCTTTGAATAAGAGTACCCATCATAATTATCCAAAAGACAATGATGATGAGACGTATCACCCTAAAAAAACTACTCCTCTTCTCTTTCATTGATTAATCACCTGTATTTACTTAATCCTGTATCATGTATCATGCATCATGCATCATGCATCATGCATCTCATCCCCTAACTTTTGGCCGTGGACTGTAGACTATCAACCGTTGACTGCTTCAGTCCTGCACCCTGTATTTTTACACACTACTAAAAGGAACAGGTATGAAAGTCAGAATAAATACAAACAGCGTAATCACACTTATTGCTTTCCTTCTTCCATCAAGAGGAACATTATGGTCCAATGGTGGTGGATGTTTGGCGCCCAACAAAACAAGCAGGAGGATTGCCCAAACCAACCATGTGCGCGACCCCCATATGCCCAGCCCCAGTAAAGCAATCAACACTATTTTTGATATAATCTCTGTTTTCTTACCAAAAACAGCATACGCTATGTGACCCCCATCCAACTGTCCAACAGGGATAAGATTTAAAGAGGTAACCAGCAGTCCAATCCAGCCGGCAAAACCCAATGGGTGGATAATGACATGACAGTTATCAGGCAAATTGCCCAGAATAACATTAGTAAGGAAGGATAAGATAAGAGAGGATCCCAAAGTGAACCCCCCTTCGAAGGAAGTTTCAACGATCTTTACCTCCGAAAGTTTTAGACCTATAATTAAGATGGGGATTGTAACTATTATACCTGCAAGAGGTCCGGCAGCACCAACATCAAGAAGCACTCTTTTGTCTTTCACCGGGGAGCGCATTTTTATGAATGCGCCAAAAGTCCCTATGAAAGTTGGTGCCGGGATGAAATAAGGCAGGGTTGCATCAATATGGTGTTTCCTGGAAACCAGGTAGTGACCCATTTCATGTGATAATAGTATAAACAGCAGAGCTGCCGAAAAAGGTAAACCTTCTACTATCCGACCAGGATCCTGTAGCGGATTTACCCCCTGTTGCAGTGCACCGGCCAAAAGGGTTGTCCCAATAGTCAAGATAAAGAGTACAACATTTATTAAGACTTTAGGCTTTTTTTGAGATGATATGTCAACTCTGCTCACTTCACTACAGGAAGGTTCTTCTGAAGATGCTGACCATTGCACCTTTTCACTAAAACTGTCTCTTTCCATTATAAAAATACACTCTTGTGTCCAGATGTTTTACCTAAGAATGAAAAAGGAATGTTGCTTTTTGGGAAAGCAGGGAAAAATGTCTGAAAGGTATCCTCTCACACTTCCATCACAAGTATAACATAAAATGCTTATCGGTGGAGAACTATAAAGTATTAACTCTATTTTTTAATTCTTTCCCTACTTTAAAGAAAGGTTTTTTTCGGGGGGGCACGGTAACTCTCTCACCGGTTTTTGGGTTTCTCCCTTCTCTGCCTTTATAATGCCTCACACTGAAGCTGCCAAATCCTCTAATCTCTATACTCTCTCCCCCGGCCAAGGCTTCAGTCATCGTATCAAAGATATTGTTGATTACTAACTGAGTTAAGTCGTGATTCATATCAAGTTCCTTTGCAACCTGTTCAATAAGATCAGATTTTAACATTCCTGCCTCCTTTCTGCATTCAACGTATTTTAATAAAACCACAGAGGACACAGAGAATTATCTAAATATCAATGAGTTAGACACTTTTGTCTTTCCTCCTCTCTGTGCTCTCTTACATCATCAGCCGTTTTATGCCATTCTTTTATGCTCTCGTAAAAAGTCAAAAACCGAGTCACTCCCGCGAAAGCGGGAGTCCATAACAACCTGAAATTACTGGATTCCTGCTGGAGTTTATCCCGTACTTGATACGGGGCAGGAATGACGGGGAGCTGAATAGTTACATCAGAATAAAATAAAACTTACTCAAACCCTATCCATCTTGTCATCTCACCCAGTTCTTCCTTTGGTGCCCTGAACATATTTACAGGTAAATCCTTATCCGGATAACCCAGCGCAATCCCAACAACCATATCCATAGAATCTGAAATTTTAAGACGCTCCCTGATAAGATTCTCAAACGTCATAATCAATGCAATAATACACGTACCCAATCCCTTCTCCTGAGCGACCAGCACAAGATTCTCTACGGCACAGCCTATATCCACCAGTTTCGATTGAGGATGAGCTTTATCCATGGTTACAAGGATGAGAACCGGTGCTCCGTAAAACGTACAGCTTCCCTCTTCTATGAAAGGAACCACCTGTTTTCCCATCTTATTAAGATAAGGCCGTATACTTATCAAAAGCTTTTTTGTTCTTTCCATATACAGGCGGGGGATGGTTTTACCTTTAGAAGGGTCGTAATGTTTGCTAAGTTCCCTGTGAGCTGATAAAATATCACCTGCTACCCTCTCCCTGCTTTCTCCCGTCACAACAACAAAATTCCAGGGCTGCTGATTCGATGCCGATGGAGCCTTTCTTGCTGCATCCAATAGTTGTTCAATCATCTCCCGTGGGACAGGTTCCTTCTTAAATCCCCTCACACTCCTCCGCTCATTTATCGCATTCATCACATCCATAAACTTCTCCCAATTCATGTAAGAGTATTGCCAAAATAAAACCACAGAGTGCACAACAACAGCAGGACCGCAACCAAAACAATTATAATCACGAAGAATGAAACCAAACGTTACTAAAAAACAACACTTTGCAAGTTAGCCGTACATAGTTTTTAAAACATACATTTTCTCTCTGCGTCCTCTGTGGTTTCATATTAGCATTATAATCTATTTCAAATAGCTTTTTTGTCAATGAAAATTTTATATAATTTTTATTAGAATATCACAATCGTTTAAAATCTTGTGGATTTCGAACAATTTCACGCAGTCCGCAATTCCTAACACGAAACTTTATATTTTCTTTACATCAATCCAGATGACTACACCACCTATTACAGAAAGAAGAATACATACCAAACCTTTAATATAAGATAGGAAAATTAAATAACCCATGCCCAGGGTAGCTCCGAATACAAAAAGCATCCCTGCAAACCAATTGATCACAAAACGGGAGTTTAACACACTCCTTTCCGGTTTGATGAAAGATGGATCAATACTCTTCCACCAGCCACCCGGGCACACTTTCTGGTAAAAACGATTTAGAACCTCTTTTGACTCTGGTTTTGTAAGAAAGGTGGCAGTTAGCCAGCATATGATGGAAACAGGAACAATAATTAAGGTCTTAATGTGGAAAGGGATTGTCGCAAGTTCAAACCCCAATATTTTCAGCTCTGGCCAATAGTACTTTCCCAAAAGGAAAAGTAAAGCCATCAATAAAGAAGAAGCAAGTGCTACAATCTCACTTACTGCATTAACCCTCCACCAGAACCACCTCAATATAAGCACAGCCCCAATGCCTGCCCCCATCTCAACCGTGAGCTCCCATGCGGCAGAGATTCTTTCAATCTCAAAAGCAGTAAGGACACCACCTACCATAAGACCAATCACTGTCAGTTTGGTTACCCGTATATAATGTGCCTCAGATGCTCCCTTTTTGATAAAACGTCGGTAGACATCATTTATAAGATAAGAGGAACCCCAGTTGAGGTGAGTATCAATAGTAGACATAAAGGCAGCTAAAAAGGAAGCAACCAACAACCCTTTGAAACCTACTCCCATGCAGTAATTTATTACCATAGGATAGGCTTCTTTATCCTGTGAGAGGTTTGGGAAGAACACAAGAGAGGCTAAAGCAACCACAATCCATGGCCAGCCACGAACCATATTGGTAAACGCAAAGAATAAGGTAGCTAAGAGAGAATGTTTTTCATTCTTGCAAGAAGCCATTCTCTGGATTATATAACCGCCACCATCGGCATAGTGATGAGACCACCACATAATAAAAAGAAAGAGGATCATAGTAACAAAAGGAGAATCTAAAGAAGAACTGAAAGGTGGAAAGAAGTTAAAGGTTGCCTCTCCCATACCTGCCTGCGAGGAAATGATCTTCTCCTGAAGTCCGTTGAACCCTCCTACTCTGGAGAATACAACCACTGCCAGAAAAATCGATCCCGCAATAGCAATAATGAACTGTACTAAGTCTGTAATTACCACTCCCCAGTACCCTGACATCACCGCATAGGTGAGTGCAATGGCCGAGCAACCCCAGACCAGTAAATTCTGCTGCCAGCCTTGATTAACTCCTACCATTACCCCTATAACACTGGCAATGGCATTAATGACCCACCCCATCACGATGAAGTTATAAATAATCCCGAAATAGATGGCTTTAAAGCCTCGAAGCAGAGCAGCTGGCTTTCCAGAGTAGCGGAACTCAATCAGTTCATTGTCAGTGACTATCTCCGCTCTCCTCCACAGTCGAGCGAAGAGAAAGACACACATCAGGTGGGTTATCGCTGCATTCCACCAAAACCAACTCCGCCATAATCCGTACCTTCGCACCATCTCGGTGATAGCCAGAGGGGTATCAGAAGCAAAGGTGGTAGCTACCATAGAGGTTCCAACCAGCCACCAGGGCAAGCTGCGGCCGGAGAGAAAATACTCCTGGGTACTTGAAGAAGCTCGTTTAGAAAAGTAGAGGCCTACACCCAGAGCGAAGGCTAAATAGAGACCAACAATCAACCAATCCCAAAATGAAAGCCCTTCTTCCATCACGTCTTTCTTAACTATGACAGTTTAACTTAAAATACATCCTTGAGTACTAATCAATATAACCAAGGGCGCGCAGACGCTCCTTTACCTCCCCTTCGCTATCAAGGGCAGCAGGTTCCTTGTGCCTTGAGGGAGAACCATAGCTTTCTATGAATTGTATGGGGTAATTTTGAAGAAAAGTTTCTTCCACACACTCTTTAAGAACCACACCATCCATCTCTTTTGATACGGGAAGACCACTGAGGCAGAGAAGCGTTGGGGCAATATCATAAAGTGATACATTCTCAATCCTTAAACCGCTCTTTATATGCTGACCACACGATATAAACAACCCGGGTGGTTTCGTGTTTCTGTGACCGAACCGACCATCAGGCTCCCTCTCAAATCCATGGTCTGAAACAAGCATAACAGTAGTATCCACTGAAACTTTTTCGATCAATTCCTTAAGAACCCTGTCAATGTAACAATAATACTTATGAACTGTCTTTCCAAATTGTTCAACCTCTTTATCAGTCACGTGAGAGTCCCTGTTAAAAGGAGCATACTTTAAGGCACAGTGGGAAATAATATCAATGCCTCTGAAATAAAAAGCTAAAAACTCCGGCTGAGGGAACTCTTCAAGACAGAAGAGAGCTAATCTCCTTACTGATTCATCCATGGAGTAAAGGTATTTGAATTCACTCATGAGTTGATGCCGCTTATAATGGCAGTTCCTCGTCTTTTCTATTTCTTTCTCATCAAGTTTCATAAACTGTTTGTAAACATCAACGGGTAATTCAAGAGGATCCACTACCCTTTTCACAACCTCATCTAAAAGTTGATTCGGATATACAAGAGATTCGTCTGGCCTGCCAGCGCTATTACCTCTTTCTTTTAAACGCCAGTAGTGAACTCTGTCTGAAATAATAAATCCAGGAACTTTATATGCTGGCCAGCTATACCACCAGTTGATAATACCAACTCCTCTTCCTTCCTCTGCAAACAGTTCCCAAAGCATCTTTTGTTGAACCATGCTCAAAGAAAAAGGAACATCCCGGATATACTCTTTCTTTTTAAGCCAGTGAAATAATGGTCTGGCACCACATTTCAACACTTTCTTTATTGCAGTCTTTTTAATAACTCTCTCTCCAACCTTATAGTATATAAAGCTGTCTATTCCGTGTTTCTGAGGTTTCATCCCCGTTATCAAGCTAGTCCAGATAACTGCAGAGTTTGAAGGGGTAAAAGGTTTAAGCAACCCATAACAACCCTTTTCCATTAAATCTTTCAAAAATGGAAGGGCTCCCAGACCAATCCATTTCTGAAGAAGTGGAAAAGAAAGGCCATCTACAGCAATTAGTAGTAGCTTCGTTCCATTAGATGAATTGTTCACCTGATGATACCCTCTAAAACTAACTATTCACCGCAGAGATCGCAGAGTATGCGGAGAAGAATATATAAAATCATAACTCTGGTCTAGACATAAAGCACCGTTAAAACTTTCAAACGGTGTTTACCTGTTACAGATCTGCAGTCTGAACATACACCAGCAAGATTAGTAATCATTGCTACTCAGAATACTTGAATTATCATTCACTGCAATCTCAGCATTCTCTGCGGTTAGCTCACTTTCTATATATTCCCATCTATTTCCTTATTGAGCCTATCAAAAAATTCTTCCATAAAAGCATGTCTCTCTTCAGCTATTCTCCTGCCTTCTTCTGTAAGCATTTTATCTTTAATCTTCCTCAACTTAACCACAAACTCTCTATATGCAGTATCCTCTTTTGTGTAAGGCTCAGTTTTTTCTACATCAACATCAACGCTGTGCAGGTATGCACCTACTTCTCCAGCAAATAAAAAAGCCCTTCCAATTCCTACGGCTCCAATTGAATCCAGTTTATCAGCATCATATAATACCTTTGCTTCCTTTGATTGAGGTATCCTGTCCCCCCTGAATCTATGACATTCAACACAGTGAATAACTCTGTCTATTGTCTTCTCATCTATATTATGCTTTTCCAACAACTCCCTGGCCAGTATTGCCCCTTTTTCCGCATGACAAACTTCTCCGTTAGTTTTGTCCTGATACTCTCTTCCGATATCATGTAAAATTGCAGCTATTTTTAAAACTTCCAGATTTGCATGCTCTTCCTTCCCAATATGCATACAGAGATTGAAAACCCTTTCTGTATGCCTCCAATCATGACTACCTTTCGCATTTTTAAAATACTCTCCGGCCTCTTCTTTCATTTGGTTAAGTAAGTTCATGGTAATCATAGACATGTCAGGACACAGATTATCGCAGATATTCGCCGATAATAAACTTTGCACAATTTATACTAAATTGTAAGATAATAATGAAGAAAAAAATAACCATAAAAAAGGCCAGTCATAAACTGGCCTTTTAGCTGAAAATCAAATTGCTATTCACGAGCTTCGTGACAAAGCTGTTATTTTGATAAGTTCACCAGACAGCCAGAACTTCTCAAAAGCCTTCACAATATTAGGATCAAAATCTGAGTTCGTATTTCCTAATATCTTTTTAACAGCAAACTCTGGTTCAAAAACTTTTTTATAAAGTCTGTCTGTAGTCATTGCATCATAGACATCAGCTACTGCCAGCAGCCTGCCCTTAAGGGATATCTCATCACCAGTCAGCCCCCGGGGATAACCCTTTCCATTAAATCTCTCGTGATGTTCCAGAATGTAAGGCACCACAGGTTCTAAAAAAGAAATATCCTTAACTATTTGAGCTCCAATTACGGGATGTAATTTTATGGCTTCATATTCCTCGTCCTTCAGTTTGCCTGGTTTATTAAGGATGGCATCGTTAATACCTATCTTCCCCACATCGTGCAACATTCCCCCCCAATCGATGAGTTCTATCTCATCACCACTCCATCCCAGTTCTTCAGCTATCGCCTTGGCAATTTGACCTACCCTGTGAGAATGTCCCCTGGTATATGGATCCCTTGCTTCTACGGAATTAGTTATCCCCTGAATGGTATCAAAATAGCTGCGTTTTAAATCATTAAACAGATATGCGTTCTGCAAAGCCAGGGAAAAGAAACCGGCAAGAATGTAGAGGAGCTTTAAGGTTTGCTGTCTTATGAAATTCTGGTCTTCCTCAAAGACTATGACAACGACGCCTATAGTCCTTTCCTTATGAGAAAGAGGTACTATTATAATATTTTGCAGTCTATTGCCTTCACCTCTAAAAACTTCTGTTGGAATACATGCGGGAATACCTCTATTGACGATCCAGCCAAAAGTACCCGACCGTATCTGGACATCAATTTCTTTCTGGACAATGGGTGAAAGCTCTTCAGGTATTGATATATTGTGGACGAATTCAAAACCTCGCTTGTCAGCAAGGAAGACTGAACAAACTTTTGTTTCAACTAACTCCTGAAATTTGGCTAGCCCGCTCTTAACTATATGGCGAATATCATAGGATGACACCAATTCTGAACGAAAGTAGTTTAACCGATCCAGTTTATCTTGAACGGCAACGAGTGCACTATTTGATTCTTCCAGAAAGTGCAGTTTTTCAACTATTGATGAGTATTCATCCGAATTGATTTGCATTTGTTTCTTATTCGCCATTCTGTTAAACTCTTTTTGTTTATCTTTAAGATTCCAAGATGACAACGCTCTCCTTAAACAACCTGTCAATCCTCTCAACAATGGATTCAAGGTTATTCAATTCAATGTCCAAAATATTCCATGCCTTCATTTGTGCAACAGGCACTTTCTTTTCTCCTCCTGAGCCTAAACCAAGAGCAATGCACAACGTGTTCCCAATATGAACGGCAGCAACTTCTTTAGTCAACTCGGCCGAGTGATCAGACAAATGATGATGTTCTATCATATCCACAGTTCCCTGTGATAAGTTCCACTTTGTAGCTAACACTCCACCGGTATAGGTATGATCACAACCAAGTATTTTTCTTTCTGCTTCAATTATCGGCAATCTACTCTCGTTAACATCAGCAATTATAGTGGCAAATTCTTCTCTTAAATAGACGGCGTGTACCAATTTCCCTATGTCATGCAGCAAACCGCCAGTAAAAACGTCATCAGGTTTTTTTAAGTAGGCTGTCTCAGCCAACACCCTTGCTGCAACCGCACACCCAATGGAATGTTCCCAGAACTTTTGCATATCAAATAAAGAATCTGAATTCAGTTCTTTAAACATCTTTATTGTTGATGTAACCAGCACCAGATTCTTTATCTGGTTTAACCCTAAAACTACAATAGCGTGCTTCAAGCTTCCAATTTTCTGGGGCAGGCTATAGAAAGCTGAATTTACCAGGTTAAGTACCTTGACAGCAATAGCCTGATCCTCAGAAATAACATCACTTATCATCTTGGCCGTAGTGTTGGGTGCCTGCAGAAGATTTGTAAGCTTTGTATGGATTATTGGCAGGGTTGGTAACCTGTCAACAGAACCAATAATATTTTCAACCTTATTCGTCTTCATTGTTGCATTCTGAGGATTGTTTTATTCTTTGTTTTATATTAAATTTTCTGATGACCCTGCATAACTCATTCATCAGGGGATTATCTCCAAAATCAGGAAACAAATTCTTAAGATCTTCTTCGATTGACTCTACGACAGCAGTCGATAGAGCTTCCTTCCCTCTCTCTCTCTTCTAGCTGATTCTTATTAAAACCCTCAATATCTGCCTCGGTTATCCCCCAGGATTTTAGAAGCATGATATGTTTTTCATTCAGAGTATCACCTCTTTCCAGGAGGATATTTCCATGTTTGTTGCTGACCTCACACACCAGAACCATTCCCTCTTTAAGATCATTTACACTGATTACCCCCATATAAAAACTCCCTTACGTTTAAAAAGATCTTAAACCCTTTATATACCCCCACCCTTCCCTCCCCTTGAAGGGAGGGTTTGGGAGGAGGTGAAACTAGAAATATTTTGTTCAGGCACTATCTACATCTACATTTTTATCGGCATACACTCAAAAATAAATTACTAAAAACATAATTATATCCGTTATTTTTTAATAAAATCATGTTAGGATTTATACTTCTCTTCATGCTGCTTCGTATTCTTCGCGGTTTCATTCTGTTCCATCTGTTTTATTATTCAGGAGAAAAAAATGAGTGTTTATATGAAAGAA
This sequence comes from uncultured Thermodesulfobacteriota bacterium, assembly GCA_964580455.1. Classification (GTDB taxonomy): domain Bacteria; phylum Desulfobacterota; class WTBG01; order WTBG01; family WTBG01; genus CAZOKO01. The sequence goes on from CAZOKO010000007.1 coordinate 18,504, forward strand.
TTCATGGTGAGTCTAACTAAAGAGGCAGGAAGCGCTTTAATGGACTATTTTCAGCACGATCAGGAACTGATTAACTTAAGGAGCACGGCCAAGGATGCCGCCACAAAATACGATGGACTGGTTGACCAGTTCATTATTGAAAAAATCAGAGGAACATATCCAGACCACAGTCTTTTAACTGAGGAAAGCGGTCACCATGCTGCTGATCCGGACTGGCTCTGGATTATTGATTCTTTGGATGGAACCGGTAATTTTGCAAATCAAAATCCTTTCTTTGCTGTCTGCATCGCTTTAATTCATAAAGGTGAGCTCTCTCTGGGAACGATATATGCGCCCGCAATCAATGAATTCTATCTGGCAGAAAGAGGGAAGGGAGCCTATTTAAATGAGAAAAGGATTCAGGTTTCAAAAATAGCTGAACTTCAGAAAAGCTATCTTTTCTATTGTGAGGGTGGCGATAAAGACAGGAAAAGAACCGGTACTATTCTAAATAAAGTCTATCCTAGGGTTGTAGACATTCGCAAACTCGGTTCAGCAGGGTTAGAAACAGCATGGGTAGCAGCAGGACGAGGGGAAGCCTATTTTACCACAAAGATCGAGCCCTGGGATGTTGCTCCTGGAGTTTTACTAATCTCGGAAGCAGGTGGACAGACAACTGACTTTAATGGAAAACCATGGAAGCAAGAACGTGGTGATTATTTATTTTCTAATAAGGAGATTCACTCCACTATATTAGAACTGATAGAAAAACATGATGCATGACGTGCGAATAATTAATATAATCTTTCCTGGCAAAGTAATTATCTCCTTCTTCTACGCTTGAAGGAGTTGTTGCACAAGCTTGCACGAATACCAGGATTATGATCAAAGAATCAGATGTGATCACATTATCCTAACTCCTGTCGGGAAAAAGTTTAGTCTAGGATTTAACCCATAAAAATCTTACATCATCCACCCTGCACAAGTTTCTTCACCATAGAAGAGGCTTCACCTGCCAAAGGATCGCCATGTCCGAAAAGGCATAATTCAAAGTCGAGTTTAGCAAGTTTTCCTACTGATTTGAGTGCCTCTCTGTAGTCTGCACACCCGAGCCTGGGTGGAAGTCTTAACCCTGATACCCCACTTAAGGCATCACCTGTGAAGAGAATTTTTTTATCTTGCTTATAGTAAGAGAGACTGCCGGGAGTATGGCCAGGAGAAGCGACAACCTGGATACCACCAAAACAATCTATGGTCTCTCCCCCCCGGCATGAAATATCTACATCTGCCGGTTCATATTTAAAAATAAAAGTCTCAGTGAAAAAGAGAGCTGCTTTGAAGAGCTTCCCGGCAAGCCCTTCCCTATCCATAATCCACGTTTTCTTTACTCCCTGGATGTAGTCCTGCTCCTGGCTGCCGGCTACAACTTTTGCCCCGCTTGCCTTTTTAAGAGCTGCCAGTGACCCCATGTGGTCAAGGTGAGCATGTGTAATGAGAATATGGTCAAGTTCCTTAATCTTTCTCCCTATCTTTTGAATACAACCAACCACATTCTCTGCTTCCCCGGGCATACCCGTATCAACAAGTGTGAGATCATCTCCGGCCAGAAGGTAGATATTTGACCTCCCCACACTGATCAGGTAAACCCCTTCTGCTATCTCTTTAAACTTTTCCATTTATTAACTCCAATTTTGATTTTAACCACAAAGATCGCAGAGTACACTGAGAATAATATGTTAAAACAAAAAATTAAATGCTCTTTTGCCAGTAGCATTGGAAATTCCACCTAGCAAAATAATTTTATCACTTCTGCGATCTCAGCGGTCCCTGCGGTGAATAAAAATATAGTAGTTTTTAAAAAGGATTTATAAGTCCTTAGTATTATAAATACTATCACGTTTTTTAATAAAATTTAATCAATTAAATATAAAATATTTACACTATATATAGTGTGTATTTTAATTATATACACTAAATATTGATACCTATTCAAATTGTAAAGGATTTTTGTAATTTTATTTCATTTTTCTTCTTGACAATATACCAGAAATCAGTACACTTGGAATCTAGTGGTATAAAGTGGTATAAAGTGGTTTGTCAGATGGGGTACAGACATGTTTCGTGGTAGATATGAACACACTATAGACACTAAAGGCAGGGTTAGTTTGCCTGCGAAGTACAGAGAAATATTAAGCACCAATTATAACGATCGACTGATCATAACCAATTTTGACAGTTGTCTTATTGCCTACCCTTATGAAGAATGGGTTAAACTTGAAGAAAGATCCAGTCAACACTCCATTATGGAAGAGGATGTACAAACCTTTATCCACTATTTCATTTCCGGTTCCAGCGAATGTACTATAGATAAACTGGGGAGAATCCTCATACCCCCTCGTTTACGAAAACACGCTGACCTGGAAAGAGATGCCGTATTCGTAGGAATGATAACACGCATCCAGATTTGGGATAAAAGCAAATGGGAACAAAAGTTTACAGAAGCTCAAGAGAAATTTAATCAAATCAAAGGAAAAGAAACATTGGCCAAGCTGGGATTTTAAAATCCTTAAGGTTTATGGAAATTACACACCTTCCAGTACTGTTAGAGGAAGCAGTTTTTTACTTAAACTGCAAAGCTAACGGAATCTATCTGGATGCAACGGTAGGGAGTGGTGGACATGCTTTTAAAATCCTGAAAGATAATCCTGAGATTAAGACACTCATCGCCTTTGACTGTGACGAGGAAGCCATCAAGCGGGCACGCAAACGATTAGAGCCATTTTCTCAAAAAACATTTATCTTTCAGGAAAACTTCATCAATATACAAACCGTCTTAAAAGAATTAAAAGTTAAAGAGGTAGACGGGATCTTGCTGGATCTGGGAGTTTCTTCCCATCAGCTGGAAGATCATAAGCGAGGTTTCAGCTTTAGACTGGAGGGGCCATTAGATATGAGAATGGACAAAAACCTGCCGATCACTGCCTTTGATCTGATAAATACCTCATCAGTCTTTCAACTGAAACAGATTCTCCATGATCTTGGAGAAGAACGCTTTGCATCAAGAATAGCCAGAACATTAGTTGCCAGGCGGAAAAAAGAACCTATCTCTGATACTTTGAAATTGAGTGAGCTTGTAGTTTCATCCATTCCTCCTGTCCATAGACCAAGGAAAATTCATCCTGCCACCAAAACGTTTCAGGCCTTACGAATTGCTGTGAATCATGAGCTTGAGAACCTTACAAGAGTTATTGAAGAAAGCATCGACCTGCTGGCAGAAAAGGGAAGACTCTGCATTATTTCATTCCACTCCCTTGAAGATAGAATAGTAAAACATTTATTCAGAAGAATGGCCAAAGGATATTCTCATTCTGAAGGCATTTTTCCTGGCAGAGATATGAAACAGGAAAAGATAAGGATTCTAACTAAAAAACCAATATCTCCCCAACCTGAAGAAATCAGAGAAAATCCCAGGGCTCGCAGTGCTAAATTGAGAGTAGCAGAAAAATTATAGCCATGACCAAAAGTTCAACCACTCTGCTTAAACGCCAGAAAATAAAAAGAAAGAAAAAAAATCAAAGGAGTGTTCTCCCTCTTTTTATTCTAATTACTCTATTCTTTTGCAGCTTAATATTTGTCGTTTGGTCCCGGCTCCAGATTACCTATCTGGGATATGAAATCTCCCAGGTTAATAAAGAGCAAAAGCAACTTTTAAATATGAACAAACAATTGAAATTAGAGGCAGCATCTCTTAAATCACTTGCTCGTATTGAGAACATAGCCAGAAAACAATTAGGATTAGTCAATCCTAAACCTTATCAAATGGTTTTTACGAAATGAAAAAGAGCTCTTCCAAAAGATGGCTGACATTGCGCATTACCACGGTCTTCTGCGGCTTTATCCTTTTGCTCGCTATTATTATTCTCAGGGCGTTTCAGCTCCAGATTATTGAGAAGGATAGACTTACTCAACTGGTTGAAAAACAATATCTAAGGTATGTCGACCTTTCACCCAAAAGAGGAACTATTTACGACAGGAAGAAAAGGGAACTGGCAATAAGCATTGAGGTTGATTCAGCATATGCTCGACCCGGGAAGATAAAAAACAAGAAGGAAATTGCCAAAAAGCTCTCTCCCATACTCAAAACCAGTTATCGAAATTTAAAAAACAAACTTGCATCCGACAGCCCTTTTGTCTGGCTTAAGAGAAAGATCTCACCCTCTCAAGCCAAAAAGATTAAAGACCTCAATTTAGAAGGAATAGGTTTTATTGAAGAGAGCAAAAGATGTTATCCCAATAAAGAACTGGCCAGCCATTGTCTGGGATTTGCGGATCTCGATCTTAAGGGACTGGAAGGCATCGAGCTCAACTATGACAGCTATTTAAAAGGTAAACCTGGATATCTTCTGGTTGAAAGAGATGCCCTAGGAAGAAACATCCATACCCAGAATATCAAACAGGTAGATACTACTAAAGGTTACAACCTTCAGCTAACCATTGATAAAACCATCCAGTACTTTCTTGAAAAGGCACTGGAAGAAGGGGTGCAAAAGAGCAGGGCAAAAGCAGGAGTAGCCATTGTTATGGTTCCTCAAACCGGAGAGATTTTAGCCCTGGCAGTGTGTCCCACATTCAACCCCAATAATTTCTGGGATTATTCACCCTCTCAATGGAGGAATAGAGCAGTTACAGATTCTTTCGAGCCGGGATCAACCTTTAAAATTTTTCTCATCTCCTCTGCCCTGGAGGAAGGAATTTTTCAACCTCAGGACATCTTTTACTGCGAAAATGGTTCTTATCCTCTTGAAGACAGGGTTATCCACGATGTGCATAAATATGGCTGGTTAACGCTCACCAAAATCATTAAACATTCCAGCAACATTGGTGCCTGCAAGATAGCTGAAAACCTTGGTAGGGAAACGTTCTACAGTTACATCAGGAAATTCGGATTTGGCAGTGAAACGGGTATCGATCTACGGGGAGAAACAAGTGGATTATTAACCCTGCCCTACAAGTGGTCACGCATACATCTGGGGACGATCTCCTTCGGTCAGGGGCTTTCCATCCCTCCCATGCAACTCATTACCGCATTCTCAGCCATAGCCAATGGTGGTGTTCTGATGAAACCCTATCTGGTGAAAACAATATTCGACGATAAAGGGAAAATCTTCAAAGAATTTCATCCGGAAGAGAGAGGAAGAGTTATCTCTCAACGTACTGCTAGGCAGGTAACCTCCATCTTAAAAACGGTAGTAGAAAAAGGGGGCACAGGTGTAAATGCCTTTATTCCGGGATTCAAAATCGCAGGCAAAACCGGTACTGCTCAAAAAGCAGATCAACGGACAAAACAGTACTCCGATCGTAAGACAACCAGTTCTTTTATCGGTTTTCTCCCGGCAGATGAACCCAAACTGGCTGTGCTCGTAATCATCGATGAACCAGAGGGTATTTCTTATGGAGGTACTGTCGCTGCTCCCGTTTTTAAAGAAGCAACCAGTCATATTATCCGTTACTTAAATATTCCTCCAAACAAGGGTTGCATGACTATGGTTAAATACCGTCCAGATATCAATGTTCATCAAGAGGAATCTGCAATCAAACATACCTACTTTAAAAAGGTATCCTTAAATGAACAACCCATCTCAAACAGCGTGCCCAACTTTTCAGGTTTAAGCATGAGGGATGTGCTCAGAATGGCAGAGGAACTTGATCTTAATATCGAGATCTCGGGCAGTGGAAAAGCTACGGATCAATATCCTCCTCCTGGCAATATTATCAAATCTGGCAGGAGGTGCTGGGTCAGATTTCAATCCCTATCATAAATCGATGCAACTATTCAAACTGATTGAAGGACTGGAAACAAAGGAAGTGAGAGGAAATATTCACACAGAGATAAAGGGCATTACTCATAACTCTAAAAATATCAGGCCTGACTATCTCTTTGTTGCTCTTAAAGGTTTTAGGGAAGATGGACATCAATACCTTTCTGAAGCCATTTCTTCCGGTGCCAGGGCAGCAATTGTTGAAGAAAACCAACCTGCAGAAGAAGGGGTCGCTATCATTAAAGTACCTGATGCCAGAGTAGCACTGGCTCAAGTTTCCAACTGTTTCTTCAAGCATCCTTCCAACAAACTTAAAGTTATAGGGATTACCGGTACCAATGGGAAAACAACTATCAGCTATCTCTTGGAATCCATTCTGAAAACAGCCGGTTATCACCCTGGAGTAATAGGCACTATAGATTATCGTTTTGGAGAACATCAACAGGCTGCTCTCAATACAACTCCAGATGCTCTGGATTTACAGCGGATTATGGGAGAAATGGTTAAGGCAAACACCACTCATCTTATTTTAGAGGTATCCTCACACGCCCTGGAACAGCATAGAGTCGAAGGCTTAAACTTTGATGTTGCCGTCTTTACCAATTTGACTGCTGAACACCTGGACTATCACAAAAGCATGGAAAATTACTACAGGGCAAAGGAAATGCTTTTCACTCACTATCTTAATCAGAGTTCTAAGGAAAAAACCTATGCAGTCATTAACTATGATGATCCTATGGGCAAGTCTTTGTGTAACATAACAAAATCTCAATTATTTCGCTATGGGCTTAAGGAGGGAGTTGAAATCAGGGTGAAAGATACCACGTTTAAAAATGATGGGTTGTCTGCTCTGATTATCACTCCTTACGGGGAAGTTGAAATTCATTCATCCCTGCTCGGGGCCTTTAATATCTCAAATATTCTGGCTGCCGTAGGCGTTGCAATTATACAGGATATTCCTGTAAATATCATCCAGCAGGGTATTGCTAAACTGAAATCGGTACCGGGAAGATTAGAAAGAGTACCAAACAAAGATGATTTAACTATACTTATCGATTATGCCCATACCAGCGATGCCCTGGACCATGTACTAACCATGCTAAGGAACTTATGTTCAAGAAGATTAATTACTGTTCTTGGATGCGGAGGAGATCGCGATAAAACCAAAAGAGGTCCCATGGGTAAGATTGCAACCAGTAAGAGTGATATTACAATAATCACCTCTGATAATCCCCGCACAGAAGACCCCATTGCTATTATTGAACAGATTGAAGCAGGAATTGACCAGGCCACTGCTAGAAAATATTCATCAGAGGAACTGACAGCTACTGATCAGTACAAGGGCTATACTATCATTGACGACCGGAGAGAGGCCATCAGGACAGCCGTTAGCCTGCTCCAACCAGGTGATATCCTCCTTATTGCGGGCAAAGGTCATGAAGACTACCAGATCATAGGAAATAAGAAACATCACTTCAGCGACAGGGAAGAGGTGGCAGAGACACTCAAGATTCGGGATACAACAAGAAGCTAAGGGGGCAGGGTTCAGGGAACAGGGGGATTCTTGATTTTGGATCTCGGATTTTGGATTGAGTAAAAGCCAGAATAGCCTGCATTAATTAAAATAATATCTTCGTGTCCTTTGCGTCTTCGCGGTTATCATAAAAAAAACTTATAAAACAACCAATTTATAGAAATGGAACTTAAAACAGGCGAAATTCTAAGAGCGGTTGAAGGTCAGTTGGTACAGGGTGCTCCCCAGCATCTTTTAAAGGGGGTTTCTACCGATTCCCGTGCCATTAAGGAGGGAGAACTATTCATTGCTCTTAAAGGGGATCATTTTGATGGTCACCACTTTATCAATGAAGTTCTCGACAGGAATGCCTCCGGATTGATCGTCGGGAAAGGGTTTCCTTTAAGAGATTTACCTTCATCAAAAAAAGATATCCCTGTTATTCAGGTCATTGATACCTTAAGGGCACTGGGAGATCTTGCCAGTTTCTGGATGCAACAAAACAGAGCAACTGTTGTAGCCATCACAGGCAGCAACGGGAAAACCACTACCAGAGAAATGGCGGCAACCATTTTGGAACATTCCCATCAAGTGCTGAAACCCGAACACAACTGGAACAACCTGATCGGCTTACCCCTGACCCTGTTGCGCATTAAGCCCTACCACCAGATCGCTCTGGTAGAAATGGGCATGAATAGAGCAGGTGAGATCAAGAGACTTTCCCAGATCGCAAAACCTCACACAGGGTTGATTGCCAATATCGGTCCTGCTCATCTTCAGTATCTAAAAACCCTTCAAAATATAGCCAGGGCTAAAGGGGAGCTCTTTGAATCACTCACTTCTGAAAATTATGCAGTGGTTAATACTGATGACCCTTTGATCGTAGAGTTATCAAAGTCATGCCCTGCCAGGAAGGTTACTTTTGGCATTGATTCTCAGGCACAGGTTACTGCTACAGATATTTCTCTTTCAGATCATAGTATAAACTCCTTCAACCTGAAAATAGAAGGAGCAAATATACCGGTTGCGCTCAAAACCCCCGGACTCCATAATATTTACAACGCCCTGGCGGCAGCTTCCATAGCTACCATCTTTAAACTAAACCTGGAAGAAATCAAAGCAGGATTGGAACGCTTCACTGCTTTCCCTGGAAGAACGGAAATCATCACTGTCGGTAACAACATAAACATAATCAATGACACGTATAATGCCAATCCCAGGTCTATGGAGGTTGCGCTCAGAACCCTGGTCCAACTGAAAGGTAACGGCAGGGTGATTGCGGTTTTGGGTGATATGCTGGAATTAGGAGAAGCATCTACTGATTTACATCAACAGGTAGGCTCTTTAATCAAGGCTTTGAACTTGGATGCAGTATTCCTCATGGGACCTCATGCCGAAGCAGTTGCAGAAAGTGCAATTAACAAGGGCATCAGCGAAGAAGCAATACATATTGGAAAAACCCACGAACAGATTGCGAAACAGCTTGACGAAAAAGTAAAAGAAGATGACTGGATACTCTTTAAAGGCTCAAGGGGAATGAAGATAGAGCAAATCCTGGAGCAATTTCTCCAAATGAGAAACAACGCTTCTAAGGTTCCTTCTACTTCTGAAGCTGTAACTGTGGGCTGCAATCATTAAGGTCATGAAATGATTTCCATTTTATGAATATCTCTCATAGCACACAAGGGAAAAACCATGGCTCAGAAACACGTTCCGAAAATCCTGGTCGTTGATGATGAGAAAGCAATAAGAGATATAACTCAGGCTTTTTTGATGCTGAACGGCTATGAGGTAGAAACGGCTAAAAACGGGAAAGTGGCTCTTGATAAAATATTAACAAACAACTACGACGTAGTAATCACAGATCTTCAGATGCCTCTGATGGGGGGGATGGAATTACTGGAGAAAATCTCCAAAATAAAATTGAATGCAATTACTATTGTATTGACAGGTTACTCTGTTAATAAATCTGATTTTCCTAAAATACCTTTTGCCCATTTGCGCAAACCTTTTAGCCACAACCAGCTTATCCAGGTTGTTCAGGAAGGACTAAAGACACATAAGGCTAAACAACAAAACTGAACCAACAGGAAACACTTTTAATGTTATACCATCTGCTCTACCCTCTTCACGAATTTTTTAGCATATTTAATGTATTTCGTTATATCACTTTCAGGACTATTTATGCCATTGTTACTGCCTTGCTGATTACCCTTATTCTGGGTCCCTGGTTAATTAAAAAATTACAAACACTAAATGTAAAAGAACATATAAGAGAAGACGGGCCATCCCATCACCTCAATAAAAGTGGAACATCTACTATGGGAGGAATCTTAATCTTAATCTCTCTAACCATTGCCACTCTCTTCTGGGGAGATTTAACCAATACCTACATCTGGGCTACCCTGTTTACTACCTGGGGATTGGGAATAATAGGACTAATCGATGATTTAAAGAAATTAAGAAGCAAAAGTTCTAACGGTGTCTCACCACGTTTCAAATTGTGCGGACAGTTTATTTTTGGAGCAGCACTTGGTCTCTTTCTCTATCTCTCTCCCGATTTTGACAAAAACCTCACCATACCCTTTTTAAAGACAGTTTCCATCAATTTGAAAATGTTCTATATCCTTTTCGTGATAATAATCATTGTTGGCACCTCTAATGCCGTGAACCTTACTGACGGTCTAGATGGTCTGGCCATAGGGCTGGTATTGATTGTTACAATCACTTATCTTTTCCTCTCTTATTTTTCTGGTCACATAAAGATAGCCACTTATCTCCAGATCCCTTACATCCCGGGTAGTGGAGAATTAACCATTTTCTGTGGTGCCCTTTTAGGAGCTGCCACAGGATTTCTCTGGTTCAATACTTATCCTGCACAAATCTTCATGGGAGATGTGGGTTCTCTTGCACTGGGTGGTGCTTTAGGCACCGTAGCTATCATTAGCAAACATGAGATACTTCTTGTAATCGTAGGAGGAATATTTGTTGTAGAAGCACTCTCTGTTATCTTTCAGGTAACATCATATAAGCTGAGGAAAAAGCGGATTTTTGCGATGGCTCCGCTTCACCACCATTATGAGTTGAAAGGATGGGCAGAACCAAAAATTATCGTAAGATTCTGGATTATTGCTGCCATCCTTTCCCTGGTTGCTATCAGTACTTTGAAGTTGAGGTGAACTAAATATATGGATCTAATCAATAAAAAAGCACTGGTTGTGGGATTGGGAACTACCGGCATAGCTACTTCCCTCTTTTTAAAAGAGAAGGGGGCCATGGTTACTGCCAGTGAAATAAGGGGTGAAGAAGAATTGTCCCCTGCCGTTCAAAAGCTTAATAGCCTGGGAATAAAGATAGAAGCAGAGGAACACAGGCGGGAAACATTCTTAAACTCTGATCTTATTGTTGTCAGCCCGGGAGTGCCTCTTGAAACCCCCTCTTTAAAAGCAGCAGCGGAAGCCGGGGTTGAAATAATAAGTGAGATAGAACTGGCGTATCGTCATATCAAGGCACCCATTATAGCTGTGACAGGCACTAACGGAAAGACAACCACAGTTAACTTAATTGATGAAATCTTTAAGGCTTCAGGGAAAAGGACTTTTCTGGGTGGTAATGTAGGCACTCCTCTCATTGAATATGTCTTAAAACAGCATAGTGAAGATTACATTATTGCTGAAATAAGCAGCTTCCAGCTGGAAGGGATACAGGGCTTCAAACCTTACATCAGCATACTTCTTAATCTTCACCATGATCATCTCGACCGCTATTCTTCCTATGAAGATTACATAGCAGCTAAGGCCAGGATATTTATGAATCAAGGCAATAAAGAATACGCTATCCTTAATGCTGATGATCCAGAAATAAAAAAGCTGTCTCCTTCCATTAATGCTTCCACTCTCTACTTTAATTACGATCAAGAGGTATCCTGTGGTATCTACTACAAAAACCATCTCCTGTATTTTAACAATGGTACCGGCCAAACCAGCTTTACTCTTCATAATCCTCACCTTAAAGGCATCCACAATCTGCATAATATTATGGCTGCGGTAGTGGCGAGTAAACTTTGCGGATGTCCCCAAGAAAATATTCAACAAGCTATAGAAAACTTTAAAGGACTGCCCCACCGCCTGGAACTCTTCAGAGAAAGCCACGACATAAAATTCTACAATGATTCCAAGGCAACCAACGTCAGTTCAGTATTAAGAGCCCTGGAAACCCTTGACCCCCCTGTGATTCTCATTGCAGGCGGAAAGGATAAAGGCTGTGACTATCAATCCCTCATACCCTTTATTAAGGAAAAAGTAAAAAACCTTATTCTCCTGGGTGAGGCTAAAGAGAAGATGTATCAGGTTCTCAAATCATCAACTTCAACCTCTCTTGTTGAAACTTTAGAAGAAGCCGTTAAGCTATCGTTTGAAAAGGCATTGCCCGGAGATACTGTACTGTTATCTCCTGCCTGTTCCAGCTTTGACATGTTCAAAAGCTATGGAGAGCGAGGAAAAGCTTTTAAGACACTGGTTAACAACCTGACAGAAAAAATCAAATAAAGGCAGAACTTATGGAAACACGTAAATTTTATGATCACCTTATACCCGCGATCGTACTTATCTTCGTGATTATCGGTATCGTCATGATCTATAGTTCAAGTTCTATCTCCTCTAATACCAGATTCGGCGACAGCACTTACTTCCTTAAGCGACAGCTGTGCTTTGCAGTAATTGGCTTCCTTCTCATGTTTTTGACAATGAAAATCAGATATCAGCTTCTGAATCGATTAGTTTATCCCATTCTCATAACCAGCTTTCTTCTTTTGATCCTCGTACTGATCCCGGGAATTGGTTCAACCATAGGCGGTTCTATGAGGTGGTTCAGGATAGGGCCTCTTTCTTTTCAACCTTCAGAATTTGCCAAGCTGGCCCTGATCATTTTCCTGGCTTGCTCTCTGTCGAACAAAGAAAAGAAGATCAAATCTTTCTCCATCGGTTTTCTTCCACATTTGATCGTTACCCTTTTCATGTCTGTACTGGTTCTCCTGCAACCGGATTTTGGAGCAGCTATGCTACTGCTGTTACTCTTTTTCATTCTGATATTTGTGGCAGGAACGAGAATTCGATACATTACCTATTTCGTGGGTGTAATTTCCGTGGGATGTTACTTTCTCATCTCTTCTGTGGGCTATCGATTGGACAGAGTCACCGCTTTTCTTAACCCTTGGGAAAATCCTGCTTCTACAGGTTTTCAGATTATCCAGTCATTCCTGGCCTTTGGCTCAGGCGGACTATGGGGCACAGGGCTCGGGAGTGGAAAGCAAAAATTATTTTATCTCCCTGAACCTCACACCGATTTCATTTTTTCCATAATCGGAGAAGAGCTGGGCTTTATTGGAGTGGTTTCAGTCATTACCCTTTTTGTTATCCTGGCATATTGCGGAATAAGGATTTGTCTCAGAGCACCAGATCTTTTTGGAAGCTATTTAGCACTGGGGATTACTTCCCTTATCGTTTTACACGCAGTAATCAATCTGGGAGTAGTATTAGGGCTCTTACCCACTAAAGGGTCTACACTGCCTTTTATCAGTTACGGGGGAACCTCCCTGGTAGTCAACTTTGTCAGTATAGGAATTTTACTCAATATCTCTTCACAATTATCGATGAAACGCAGGTTATGAGAGTAATCATTGCTGCTGGTGGAACAGGAGGACATTTGTTTCCAGGAATTGCTCTGGCAGAAGAGTTTAAAGCAAAAAATGAAGGCAACAGTGTACTCTTCATTGGGACAAAAAGAGGAATGGAAAAACGAACCCTCCTCCCACAGGGCTTAGCATTTGAGGCAATTGAGGTTTCCAGTCTAAAAGGGAAAAATCTATTTGATCTGCTGAAATCCTTGATTTCCATTCCTAAAAGTATCTTTCAATCTATTATGATTATAAAAAATTTTAATCCTGATCTGGTCATTGGCCTGGGAGGATATGTTTCCGGCCCTGTTATCCTGGCTGCAACACTTATGGGTTTTAAAACAGCCATTCACGAGCAAAATATTTTTCCGGGTCTCACTAACAGGATACTGGGTAAAATGACCCATCTGGTTTTTATCTCCTTTGAACAATCCATATCCTATTTCCCAAAAGGTAAGACGGTGGTGTCAGGAAATCCCATGAGAAAACAATGTTTGGAATGTATTTCTCCATCCCCTTCAAGAGACACCTTTACTCTACTTATTCTGGGGGGAAGCCTCGGTTCTCATCAGGTTAACCTTGCCATGGTAGATGCACTTAACGACTTGCTGCCAATTCGGGATAAAATAAAGATTATTCACCAAACAGGCGGAAGTGATCTCAACCTGGTCAAAGAGGCTTATCGAAGCAGGGAGTTCTCTGCCGAAGTATTTACCTTTATCGACCAGATAGCCAGTACCTATCAACAGGCAAGCCTGGTCATCTCCAGAGCAGGAGCAACTACTCTTGCTGAGCTGACGATTCACCACAGGGCTTCTATACTTATTCCTTTTCCCCTGGCAGCAGATCACCACCAGCATCTTAATGCAAGGGCTCTTGTCAGCCAAAAGGCAGCCCTAATGATTGATCCTGAGCAATTAACAGGAAAACGGCTTGCTCAGCTCATACTGCACCTTTACTATCATCAGGAAGATCTGTCCGAGATGGAAAGGAATGCCGGCAAACTGGGAAAGCCAAAAGCCACTCAGGAGATTGTTGATTACTGCTACGAACTTACAACCTAGGTGATAAATGTATCAACGCATAAAACACATATACTTTGTGGGAATAGGAGGAGCAGGAATGAGCGGTATCGCCGAAGTGCTCCTCAATCTGGACTACAAGGTAAGTGGCTCTGATACCAGATTTACTGAAACCACCGAGAGGCTTAAGCGTCTGGGTGCAACCATTTATCAGGGGCACAGCGAAAACCATATCACTGATGTTGATGTCGTTGTGACTTCCTCTGCAATTAAATCTGACAATGCTGAGGCCAGCGCAGCACGAAATAAGGCTATTCCAGTAATCCCGCGGGCTGAAATGCTTGCCGAATTAATGAGGTTAAAATATGGAATTGCCGTAGCAGGTGCCCACGGGAAAACCACTACTACCTCGCTCATTGGAGTGGTCCTCGATCGAGGTGGAATCAGCCCAACAGTAGTTAACGGGGGCATACTTAATACTATCAACACTAATGCAATTCTGGGCACTGGAGATTTCATGGTTGCTGAAGCGGATGAAAGTGATGGTTCTTTCCTGAAGCTTTCTCCCACTATTGCCATCATTACCAATGTTGATCCTGAACATCTGGATTATTATCAGAATATAAATGAAATCAAGCGGGCCTTCATCCAATTTGCCAACAAGGTGCCTTTCTATGGGCTCAACATATTATGTCTGGACAACAAATACGTACAGGACCTTATACCCCAGCTGGAAAAACGATACCTGACCTACGGACTAACTCCTCAGGCGGATCTGCAGGCCAGAGAAGTCACTGCCAAGGGATTATCCATGACCTTCAGGGTATGCTACCAAAATAAAGAACTCGGGGAAGTAGAACTTAAGATGCCCGGCCTGCATAATGTCTATAATGCACTGGCGGCAATTGCCACGGCAGTGGAACTTAACCTGGATTTCTCCGTGATAAAAGAAGCCCTTAAGACTTTTGAAGGTGTACAGAGACGATTTCAGATTAAAGGAGAGTTTAATCAAATCACACTGGTTGATGACTACGGTCATCATCCCACAGAGATTAAAGCAACCTTGTGTGCCGCTAAAAATATCTGGGGAGGAAGGCTGGTAGTTGTTTTTCAACCTCATCGTTATACAAGAACCAGGGATTTATTTAAGGATTTCCTCACTGCCTTCAACCAGGCAGATCTTCTCCTGCTTACTGATATTTATCCGGCAGGAGAAGACCCTTTACCTGGAGTAACTGCAGGAAATCTCTTCCATGGAATCAGAGAATACGGGCACAAAAATGTCTCCTACTACCCGCAGAAAGAAGCAATTGTAGATCATCTTCCAAAACTGCTTAAACCGGGAGATGTGGTAATTACCCTTGGAGCAGGAGATATCTGCCAGTTAGGAGATCAGTTGCTTCAAGGAATCAAGGATATAAGATGAGTTATTTTTCATGCAGCAGGATACATTCAAAAAACTGAGTAAAGATGTAAGGGGGAAGATATTATCGCATGTTCCCTTAAGCCGCTATACCTCTTTGAAAGTGGGCGGACCTGCTGACATAATGATTTATCCTTCAGACCTAACGGAGCTTCAAGCGGTCATTCAGTTTAGCCGGACCCATGCCATTCCTTACTTCATCATGGGCAGGGGTACAAATCTATTAATAAAGGATGGTGGCATAAGGGGTATCGCTATCAGACTGTCTCTCGGTTTTAAAAGGCTAAAAACAATTGATGTTTCCCGAAGTCACACAAGCGTGCTGGTAGAAGCCGGTGTATCATTAAGGAGACTCCTTGAGTTTTCTACAGAAAAGTGTCTTTCAGGTTTGGAGTTTTTAAGTGGTATCCCCGGCTCAATGGGTGGTGCCTTAGCTATGAACTCCGGAGCCAGGGGAAAAGAGATGAAGGACATTACTGAATCCATAACCCTGATTACACCCCGGGCAGAAGTAATAGAAAAAAGGAAAGGGCAGTTAAGATTCAAATATAGAAAGTTACATCTGCCAGCCGGCACTATCATTTTGAAAGCACTGATTCGAATGAAGCACGGCAGCCGGGAAAGAATATTGAGCGAAATTGAAAAAATCAAAAGGCAGCGAATACAAACCCAGCCTCTCAATCTGCCCAGTGCAGGATCTGTATTCAAAAATCCTCCTGGGAAATCAGCAGGTCAACTGGTGGAGCAGACAGGCCTTAAAGGATTTCAGACAGGAAAGGCCAAAATCTCGGAAAAACATGCAAACTTTATCGTAAATCTGGGTGGTGCGACTGCAAAGGATATATTATCACTTATGGAAATCATGCAAAAAAGAGTCTTACAGGATACGGGAATTAGGCTTGAACCAGAAATAAAAATAGCAGGGGAAAATGGCAAGATCGGCTCATAACAGATATAAAGACAAAAGGATTGGAGTCCTGATGGGTGGCGTTTCTGCCGAACGGGAAATTTCGCTGCGCTCAGGTCGAGCCATTCGCAAAGCTTTATTAAAGAAAAACTACAAAGTCTATTCCATTGATGTCACTACCTCTCTGGCACAAACACTTCTCAAAAAGAAGATTGAAGTTGCCTTCATATCCCTTCATGGAAAATGGGGGGAGGATGGAACTGTTCAGGGATTGCTGGAGATCATGCAGATACCATACACCGGCTCGGGAGTTCTGGCAAGTGCTCTTGCCCTACACAAGGGGATGACCAAGAAAATTTTAAGCTACCACCGACTTCCCACTGCCGGTTTTCAAATTCTAAAGGCAGAAGAAATTAAACGTGCAGATTTTCATCGAAAAATAGAAATCTCTCTTCCGCTCGTCATTAAACCGACTGCCGAAGGATCAACTATTGGAACCAGTATTGTTAAACAGAAAAGGAGTCTTAGAAATGCCTGTTTAAAAGCAGCCCGATTCGATCAACAAGTACTGCTGGAACAATTTATCGAAGGCAAAGAAATAACTGCAGGAATCTTAAATGGTGAAACACTTCCCCTGATTGAGATTGTTCCCAGAGATGGTTTCTACAATTATCAATCTAAATATACTCCCGGCAAAACCGATTACATCACACCTGCTCGTGTAAGGAAAAGCGTGACTCTTAAGATTCAGCAACTGGCACTCAAGGCATATCATACTCTCGGTTGTGAGGGGGCAGCGCGTGTTGATTTCATTTTAAGCCATAAAAAGAGTCAGCCTTATATCCTCGAAATCAACACCATACCAGGCTTGACCGAAACAAGTCTGCTTCCCATGGCAGCTAATCATGCTGGAGTAGATTTCGAAAACCTGGCTGAGAAGATGATACTCAATGCTCGTTTAAAAGGGTTAACCCTGAGGGGTGGCTAAAAATATGAACTCATCAAATTCTTTTTTATCAATTAGAATAAAAGCCACCCCTCTATTTAAAAGCTATTTTTAAGGCAACTTTACTCATGACAACTGCTGCACTGAGCTATAGAACAAAAAAATCGAGAAACTCCAGGAAGACAATCCCCAGAAAAACAGCAAAGGGTAAAAGGAATCTTACACACATCTTTCACTCTTGTCTTAAATATACTCTGATTAGTTTGGGTATTGTATTCATTACTATCGCTTCAATTATACTTTATAAAGAAATCTTAAAAACATCCTACTTTCAAGTGAAAGAGATCCAGGTAGAAGGATGTTTCAGACATGCAAAAGCCCAAATTCCATATATAGCTGGCATAAAACCACCGGCGAATCTGCTTTCACTTAACCTTAAGAACATCTGTCAATGTCTGGAAAACTCACCCTGGATAGAGAAGGCAAAGGTTAAACGAATATTTCCTGACAAGCTGGAAATCAGTATCATCGAGAGAAAGCCTGTAGCTCTGATAAATTTAAACCAGCTTTATCTGGTCGATGAGAAAGGTACCATCTTTAAAAAGGCGGTATTAGAAGACGGGCTGTCTTTTCCTGTCTTAACCGGGGTTACCTGGGAAAATCTGATGAATCAGCAGGAAATCTACACACATCTAATCACTCAAACGCTGACCCTTATGTCTCTTTTTGACAAAGAAGGGATAGACAACTCTGCTATTTCCGAGATTCATTTAGACGTAAACTTTGGACTGACTGTTTTTACTACCCACTATGCCACTAAAATAGAGATGGGGTTTTCTCCCTTTCAAGAAAAGTGCACACATTTGCGCACAATAATGGATGATCTTAAACGGAAGGACCTCATCCCCCAAACTATAGACCTCAATTACAGACATAAAGCTTTTGTTAAGATTAAACCACAACACAAAGAAAATGAATTCATCATGAAAGGAGGTGAAAAACAATGGAAAAAAATGGAAATCTAATTGTTGGGCTGGACCTCGGTACAACAAAGACCTGCGCTATCGTTGGAGAAATCAGTACTGAAGGGGTCGACATTATTGGCTTCGGCAGCACTCTCTCCAAGGGGTTAAGGAAAGGTATGGTGATTGATATTGAGAAGACTGCAACCTCTATCAGTAAGGTTGTTGAAGAAGCAGAACTAATGTCAGGCTGCAATATCAGTTCAGTCTATACCGGGATTGCAGGCAGCCACATCCAGGGACTCAACAGTCATGGAGTCATTGGGATAAAAGATCACGAGGTGAGAAAGAATGATATCGATAGAGTCATTGAGGCAGCCAAAGCCATGGCCATCCCTCTGGATAGAGAGATTATACATGTGCTCCCTCAGGAATTTATCGTTGATGAACAAAATGGCATCCACGACCCCTTAGGAATGTCAGGAGTGAGGCTGGAGGCAAAGGTACATATGGTTACCGGTGCGGCAGCTTCTGCACAAAACATCATAAAATGTGCCAACCGTAATGGGCTGTCTGTAAAAGAACTGGTTCTTCAGCCCCTTGCTTCCTGTGAATCCACTCTGGAGGTTGATGAAAGGGAACTTGGTGTAGCTTTAGTGGATATCGGGGGAGGCACCACTGATATCGCAATCTTACACGGGGGCAGCATTCGAAACACCTCTGTGCTTCCACTGGGAGGAAATCACCTCACCTCAGACATAGCCGTAGGACTCAGAACTCCTCTAAAGCAGGCAGAAGAGCTTAAATTGCAACACGGATCCGCCTTAAGTTCTCTCACTTCAAATGATGAAACTATCGAAGTTACCTGTATGGGAGGAAGGCAACCCCAAAAAGTTTCAAAGAAATTCCTCTGTCAGATTATACAATCACGAGTGGAAGAAATATTTAACCTCGTCCACAAAGAAATTACACGATCCGGATATAAGGAACTTATTGCCTCAGGAGTTGTGCTAACAGGTGGAACTTCTTTGCTTGAAGGGATAGTTGAACATGGCGAGCAGATTCTAGATATTCCGGTAAGAGTGGGATATCCCAACAGCGTAGGAGGGCTATCAGAAATCGTAAAGAGCCCTGTCTATGCAACAGCTGTCGGGCTTGTACTTTATGGTAGAAACCATATATCAGATCCCAACTATAAAAAGGGAGGTAAAAAAATATTCACCGGGGTAACCCATGGTGTGAAAAACTGGTTTGTTGAAAGTTTTTTAAATTAAAAGCAACCACAAAGACACAAAGAACACAAAGTTTAAATAACATTAAAGAAAGGAGAAAAAAATGAGTAGCTTATTTGAAATCGAGGAAGACTTGGGACAGGTTGCTAAAATCAAGGTCATCGGTATTGGCGGTGGTGGATGTAATGCCGTTAACACCATGATAACCTCTCGATTAGAAGGAGTGGAGTTTATCGTAGCTAATACCGACCTACAGGCATTAGGAAATTCACTTGCATCCACAAAACTGCAACTGGGTGCCAGATTGACTAAGGGGCTGGGTGCAGGGGCAAATCCCGAAATTGGAATGAATGCTACTATCGAGGACACAGATAAATTGAGGGAGGAACTCAGTGGAGCCGATATGATCTTTATTACAGCCGGACTGGGTGGTGGAACAGGCACTGGTGGAGCACCGATTGTGGCAGATATTGCCAAAGAACTGGGTGCACTTACCGTAGCAGTTGTCACTAAACCGTTTCTCTTTGAGGGAAAAAGGAGGCAGCAGGTTGCAGAGCAAGGTCTGGAAGAACTCAAGAAATCCGTTGATACTCTCATCACCATACCCAATCAACGTCTGCTCAACATAAGTGACAGGAGTATGTCTCTAATAGAAAGCTTTAAAAATGCTGATGAGGTCCTGCTTCATGCTGCTAAATCGATCTCTGATCTGATCACTATCACGGGGTTAATCAATCTGGACTTTGCCGATGTAAAAACTATCATGTCTGAAATGGGGATGGCTTTTATGGGAATAGGAACTGCCTCGGGTGAAAACAAAGCGATAGAGGCAACACAGAAGGCTATATCCAGTCCCCTGTTGGAAGACATCTCAATCAATGGGGCACGAGGTTTACTCATAAATATCACAGGCGGCGAGAACCTTGCCCTTCATGAAGTCAATGATGCTTCAACCCTGATCCAGGAAGAAGCTGATGAAGAAGCCAACATCATTTTCGGTGCTGTTATAGATCCTGAAATGGAAGATGAAATTCGCATCACGGTAATTGCAACTGGATTTGAAGCATGCGGAGAAAAAAGGATAACAGAATTAAAAAAGACGATTGCTCAGTTACCTGAATCAATTGACGATCAGGATATCCCTGCCTATCTGCGGAGTGATGTAAATAACGGCAATAGCAAATCAGCAGTAACTAAGGTTGGTACTATCATCAGTGATTTTGAAAATGATGAATATGATATTCCCACTTTCTTAAGAAGTAACGAAGGGCTGAAACATAGTGAGGCTTAACATTTAAGGTTAAGAAATTTACACTGTCATCCATTTTCGACAAGTTGCATATGCACGTTTAAATGAGCAGGCTACCGTCTCGCACACTACTTAAAAATACTAATGCCTTACTCTCTGAAGAGAAAGGAACGGTTAAAAAACCATGGAATAGTAAAACAACTATTGTTTTAACTTATCCCAACAGGTATTATATTGGGATGTCCAACCTCGGATTCCAGAGCATCTATCACCTTCTTAACAATCTTCCCGATACGCTGTGCGAAAGGGCATTTCTACCTGAGCGAGAAGAACAGTGGGAACTGAAAAGGTCTCAAAGTGTACTCTTCAGCCTTGAGTCATTCCATCCTTTAGGTGACTTTCAACTTATTGCCTTTTCTCTTTCCTTTGAAAACGATTATGCAAACATCTTAACCATTCTCGAACTTGCCAGAATCCCCCTCTTAAGCGCTGAGAGAGGAGACGAGTACCCTCTTATCATAGCAGGTGGCATCTGCGTTTTTCTCAACCCGGAACCCCTGGCAGAATTCATTGACCTTTTCATCATTGGAGAAGCAGAAGAAACACTCCCAAAACTAATCTCGCTTTACCAGCACTATCGGGATAAATCTGTTACAAAAGATATACTCTTAACTCATCTGGCTCAGATTGATGGTGTATACGTACCCAGATTCTATCAGGTTTACTATGACTCTTCAGGCAAAATCAAATCTTTTAAACCCCGGGGGGGAGTACCCTCCAGGATAAAGATAAAAACCACCAGAAGGTTAGACCCCTTCCCTACCAGCTCTTCGATCATAACCCCTAACACAGAGTTCAGTAACATGTTCCTGATGGAAGTAAGCCGTGGCTGCTTACACCGCTGTAACTTCTGTGCCATTGGATGTGTTTACCAGACTTATCGAAAGAGAAGCTTAAAGAAACTTAAGGCAATAGCCACTTCAGGATTACAACAACACCTTAAAATAGGTCTTATTGGTGCTACTCTTTCAGACCATCCTCAAATCACCTCGCTTTGCAACTTCATTATTCAGGAAGGAGGGAAATTTTCTGCAACTTCCATGAGAATAGACTCAATTGATGAGGAGTTAATCAGTCAATTTAAGAGAAGTGGGGTTCAGACTATCACCCTTGCTCCCGAGACAGGTTCTGAACGATTGAGAAAAGTGATAAATAAACACCTTTCCGATGAACAAATCTTCAACACATTGGAGATGATAGCACACCATCGATTTCGCTATCTAAAGCTCTATTTTCTCATTGGCCTTCCTACAGAAGAAGCTGATGATATTGAACAAATTATTGAATTAACGAAAAAAATAAAACATCACCTCACAAAATCACAGCCCCGCTTAAGATATCCTGAAACCATCACCTTAAGTATCAATCCCTTTATTCCAAAACCTTCAACGCCCTTTCAGTGGCATCCTCTCGAGCACGTAACATCTCTTAAAAGCAAACTTAAAAAGATTCAAAAAAGCTTTAAAAAGGAAAGAAAGATAGTGGTTACCTGGGACCTTCCCAAGTGGAGTTATCTTCAATGCTTACTCAGCAGAGGAGACAGAAGAGTAGGAAAAATTCTTATGGCTGCTCATCATCTGGGAGGAAGCTTTCTTAAGGCTTATAGGCAAGTGGATATCAATCCGGATTTTTACACCTATCGGCAAAGAGAATTAGATGAAATCTTCCCCTGGGATTTCATCGACCATGGAGTAAGCAAACAATCCCTCGCCTCAAGGTACAAAAAAGCCTTGAGGAACAAGCTTTAATAAATCCGAAATTGAATATCAATATCTGCTTATCCATAATTCTCCAGTAACAATTGAGGAGTAGAAGGAACAGCATT
>CAZOKO010000008.1:0-40271 GCA_964580455.1 uncultured Thermodesulfobacteriota bacterium
GTTTTACTGATTTTAAGTCTTCAGATCACCCACACTCCTACACGATGACCCAAAAGTTTTAATTGAAACCACGCACTTGGAGAGTGCCTATCGAGATGCTACCAAAGCTATCAGTTCTTCTCTCAATTTGAATGAGGTCTTAGAATTGATTGTGAAAAGTGTAGTTAACTTACTTAAGGTTAAAGGGTGTGGTGTAAACCTGCTGGATAGTCCAAGGAAAAAGCTGAAAACCAGGGTTGCATTCGGTTTGAGCGAGGATTACCTTGCTAAAGGTCCCCTTGGTGCAGACAAAAGTGTGACTGAATCCATTGAGGGAAAGACTGTGTTTATTAAAGATATTGCGAGTGATTCTCGCGTTCAATACCCCGAAGAGGCAAAAAAAGAGGGTATTGTTTCCATTCTTTCTATTCCCCTCAAGGTAGAAGAGAAAGTGATTGGTGTATTGAGGGTTTATACGGGAGAGACCAGTCAATTTACGAATAAGGAAATGGACATGGTTAATAAGCTTGCTGAACAGGCAGGTATTGCCGTAGTGAACGCTAAACTATATAAGGATATAAAGGACGATTACGAAAGCTTGAAGAAAGAACTGCCACCCAATTTAGCAAATCATCTTTCTGAAAAAAGCAAATAGCTGTGTCTTAAGGTGTACCTTGCAATCTCTTTTGCTGTTCTGGTACATTTTTTGACAATAGAGAAAAGATTACACTGATTCTGTCCTTTTCTTTAGCTGTCTGGCATTAAATGCTTCCATGAGGCGGGTTCTGGTTATCATACTCTCAAAATCTTTTATGTGTTTGAGGATCTCTTCTTTTCCACCCTCTTCTCTATCTATGAGAGCTATTACTTTGACTACATCTAAACCGGCATCTTTTGCGGACGTGATCGCCTTAATTGTTGATGCGCCTGTTGTAATAACATCGTCTATTATTACAGCTCTCTCACCCTTATGGACATCACCCTCGAGTTTTTCTATGATGCCATGATCCTTTGTTTTTTCACGCACACTGAATGATTTGACTGGCTTCCCCTTTTGATAAGAGATCAAAGCAACAGCATTGGCAATGGGATCTGCCCCAAAAGAAAGCCCGCCTATTACATCAATCTTTTCATCCTTTATTGTATCGAAAATTATATTTCCGATTATATTCATTCCTTCAGGGTCAAGCGTTGTTGGTTTGCAGTTGATGTAATAATTACTCAGTTTACCGGATGCAAGTTTGAAGGTAGGTCGATCACTTAATTTAAAAGACTTTTCTAAAATCATCTCTATAAGTCTATCTAGCATACACTTCTCCTTTTTATTGAGCGCAAATCCAATCTTCCCTGCAATAAATAAAGTGTCAGCCCTTGATGTTGGACTCTCTGAATGAAGATATGTTTGCAAAGTAAAAAGCAGGGAATGGAAAACATCCTGCCTTTTTTATGCTGGGCCACACAAAATTACTTCTGTGTAATTCTGTGGCCAAAGTCAAGATCTGGTCGGGGCGAGAGGATTTGAACCTCCGACCCCCTGCTCCCAAGGCAGGTGCGCTAAACCAGGCTGCGCTACGCCCCGACTATAATACTTTTAATACTTTTTAGTGTTTCTGTCAAGTGATTTGCGAAGTAAAGAAACATCTAAAATCCTGAATCGTTTATCATCCATCACGGGGATTTCAGGATAATAAGTAAGGGATAATAGATGTCTATTACCCCTTTTAAAGTTGTGTTAAATTATTGTGCCAGAAATCAGGCTTAGCTGCTCAAATACTTATCGATAGCCCTTGCTGCCTTTCGGCCGGCACCCATGGCCAGGATGACCGTGGCGGAACCTGTGACGATATCTCCTCCTGCATATACTCCATCGAGGCTGGTTTTGGCTGTTTCCTCATCTGCTGTAACGTATCCCCATTTATTCAGTTCCAAGCCCGGGGTTGCTTGGGGAAGGAGAGGATTGGCGTTTGTGCCTAAAGCCATAATTACTGCATCAACCTCGAGAGTAAATTCAGAACCCTCAATAGGAATAGGCCGTCTGCGGCCTGATGCATCGGGCTCCCCCAGTTCCATCTTGATACATTCCATTGCCTTGACCCAGCCCTTATCATCACCAATGATACGCACAGGATTGGTCAGAAGCTTAAAAATTGCCATCTCTTCTTTCGCCCGCTCAATCTCCTCATCTCGAGCCGGCATTTCCTTCTCAGAGCGGCGGTAGACAAGATAAACCTCATCTGCTCCCAGGCGGATGGCTGTTCTAACCGAGTCCATAGCAACGTTTCCTGCCCCTACCACTGCTACTTTTCTACTTTTCTTGATGGGGGTGTCATATTCTGGGAAGAGGTAGGCCTTCATCAGGTTTGAGCGGGTAAGAAACTCATTAGCGGAGTAGACCCCGTTTAGCTCCTCTCCGGGGACATTCATAAACATGGGGCCTCCAGCCCCGATTCCAATAAAAACAGCATCATATCCGTTGTCCATAAGTTCCTGGATGGTATGTAATTTACCAATCAGGGCATTGGTTTTGATCTCTACCCCCAGACTTTCTACAAAATCGACCTCGGCCTGTACGATCGCCTTGGGCAGTCTGAATTCAGGTATCCCGTAGACCAGAACGCCACCAGTTTTATGCAGGGCCTCGAAAAGGGTTACGCCATACCCCAGCTTGACCAGGTCAGAGGCTACAGTGAGTCCTGCAGGACCAGAGCCGATTACTGCTACCTTTTTGCTCTTAGGCTTTGGCTTGGAAGGTGCCTCTACCTTGCCCTGATCCCTTTCCCAATCTGCAACAAATCGCTCAAGCCTTCCGATGGCAATGGGTTCCCCTTTCTTTCCTATGACACATTTGGTTTCACACTGAATTTCCTGGGGGCAGACCCTTCCGCAGACAGCGGGCAGGCTGTTGGTCTCTTTTATCTTTTTCGCTGCCTCTGAGAATTTCTTCTCTGCCACCAGTTCGATAAATCCCGGGATGTCTATTTCTACCGGGCAACCGGCCATACAGGAAGGTTTCTTACACTGAAGACACCGCTTTGCCTCTTCTTCTGCTTCTTCTGCAGTATATCCCAGGGGGACTTCCTTGAAGTTTTTTATCCTCTCCTCTGCTGACTGCTCAGCCATAGGAACACGATTAGGTATAATCTTCTTTTTTTCTTTCTTCCCTTCGTCTGGCATAATCTTCTCCTTTTTAACCACAGAGAACACGGAGAATTTCCCTGTGCACTATGGTTTTATCCTTCTATGGTTGCTAAAGATATTTTTTCTTCTGCTACATACTGGCTGAGGCGATTTATAAGTGAATCAAAATCTACCTGATGACCATCAAATTCAGGACCATCTACACAGCCGAACTTGATTTCACCTCCAACACTTACCCTGCACACACCACACATACCGGTGGCATCAAGCATAATGGGATTTAAACTTACAATGGTTTTAACTTTGTGAGGTTCTGTGGTCTTGCATACAAATTTCATCATGATGGCAGGGCCGATGGCTATTACACGGTCAATGCGCTCTCCACTTTCAAGTATCTCTTTTAAGGGATCGGTAACCAGACCATGGCGGCCTTTGCTGCCGTCATCGGTAGTGACTATTAATTGATGGGTTGCTGCTTCCATCTCGTCCAAGAAGGTTAAAAGGCCTTCATTTCGTGCCCCCACAATACCGATAACCTCATTTCCTGCCTGGTAAAGTGCCCGGGTGATGGGGTAGATGACAGCGGTTCCTACTCCCCCGCCGATACAAACGACTTTTCCAAATTTCTCAACCTCTGTATGCTTGCCCAGGGGACCAACGACATCAGAGAGGTGATCACTGATATTTAATCTTCCCAGTAGTTTTGTGCTTTTACCCACTTCTTGAAAGACGATAGTTATGGTCCCTTTTTCACGGTCAAAATCATTGACGGTAAGGGGTACCCGCTCCCCTTCTTCATTTATCCGTATTATGACGAATTGCCCTGGCTGTACCTTTTTTGCAATCTCAGGGGTGTCAAGTTTAAGCAAGGTAATTGTAGGTGACAGCTTTTTCTTATCCACTATTTTGTACATGTAATACCTCCTTTTTTAACCTTCCTTTTCTCTGTGGTTAATTTCAAGGAATTCAAAGGAAAAATACCTTGACATGGATTTTTGCATATGCTAGGAATTGAGTGAACGCTCATTCATTTTCTAATTTTACAAGTACTTATTACAAATTCTACATTTTATCAAGTAAAAATTCACTAAATAATCATTTTCGTTTAAATGAAAACAATTCCCATTCGATAGATGAATGAAAGGAAAGCTCAGAACAATTCCCCGGAAACACCTTATCATTATGCGTATAGATTAGCCTGTGAGGCATTGAGAAGTGCTGACATAAAAGAGAGAGTTGAAAAAAGCGGGGCTACTATAGAGGCAGGGGAGAATGGGAATTGCTTGATTAAACTCACTTTTTTAGATTGTTTGTGTCAGATAAGTTTTCCTGATATCGAAATCAACTATCAGGAATCAGAGGAGATAGTTCCCCTCTGGAGCAAGATCTTAATCCTCCATTACCTCGTCAAATCTGAAGGGCAGCCGCTTACGGGTAAGTGGATAAACTTCAGGCAAATGTCTGGGGGGGAAAGCTACTATCCGGCTTTTGTAAAAAGGTCACAGAAACCACTGCTCGATTTTTTCAGTAACCGTCTGGAATTATTAGAAAAAGCAGCTCTGGCCCTAGGGGGGGAGAAAACCCACGATGGTGATACGGCAGTAATCATTCCTGCCCTTCCCAGGGTTCCCATAGTTTTGATTTTTTGGAATGGAGATGAGGAGTTTCAACCTGAAGCAAGAATCCTTTTTGATTCAACTGTTCCTACCTATCTTTCTACTGAGGATGTTGCAGTGCTTTCTCAGCAGACAGTGTTTAGACTTATAAAGTGGGCAAAGAGCAATATATAAATAGCTTTTGGACGTAGATAGACTCAGATGAGCAAGATCGACTGTTGTGAAATTAAAAACACGAAATACAGAACTGCAAATTTAAAATCTGCGGGTATCAGCAGAAATCTGTGCCCTAATAAAAGTATTAATTTAATGAGGTGACATTTATGTTAATTGATTATCTGCCCATATTCATTTTTCTGACTTTGGCTATACTGTTTGGGGGAGTGGTTATCATCCTTTCATCGGTTTTTGGGAGAAAGACCTCGACGAGGGAAAAGCTGATGACCTATGAATGTGGTCTGGACCCCATCGGTAGTGCCAGGAAGAAATTCTCCGTCAGATTTTTTATTATTGCCATGTTGTTTATCGTATTTGATGTGGAAGCAGTGTTTTTATACCCCTGGGCTATTGTCTTTAAGCAGTTCAATCAGTTTAAAGCTTTTATATTTATAGAGATGATCGTTTTTATTGGTATATTGCTAGTAGGTTTTATCTATGTATGGAAGAAGGGGGCATTGGAATGGGAATAGAAAGTTGCTTTGGTGACACAATTATTACCACTACGCTTGATAAACTGGTGAACTGGGCCCGGAAATCATCTCTCTGGCCAGCGACTTTTGGGCTTGCCTGCTGTGCCCTGGAGATGATGGCAACTGCTGCTGCCAGGTATGATATCGCCCGGTTTGGAGCCGAGGTGTTCAGGGCGTCACCCCGCCAGGCTGACCTGATGATTGTTGCCGGCACCCTGACCAAGAAGATGTCGCCGGTAGCCAGAAGGATTTATGACCAGATGCCGAATCCCAAATGGGTAATCGCCCTGGGAGCCTGTGCTTCATCAGGGGGTGTCTTTGATTCTTATGCAGTGGTTCAGGGAGTGGATGAGATTATACCAGTTGATGTTTATGTCCCTGGTTGTCCTCCTCGTCCTGAATCTCTTTTATATGCTATAATGGAACTGCAAAAAAAGATAGAAAAAGAATCTTTACGGGATGTGAAAAATGTCTAATATAGAGAGCCTTGTTGAAAAGATAAAAGAGAAATTTCCGCAGGCAATAGAGGAAGTTGTGCACTTTAGGGATGAATACACAATACGGGTGAAAAAGGAGCATCTCCTGGAAGTCTTTCGATTCCTCAGAAAGGAGCCGGAGTATGGATTCAATTTCCTCTCTGACCTTTGCGGTGTCGATTATATGGGGAGAGAACCCCGTTTCGAGGTAGTGTATCACCTTTATTCTATGGAGCATAAACATAGATTGCGCATGAAAGTTTCACTCTCAGAAAGTGATCTTACTGTCCCCTCTGTAGTTTCTGTCTGGAAAACAGCAAATTGGCATGAGCGTGAATGCTACGATCTTTTGGGCATCAAATTTAGCAACCACCCGGACTTAAGGAGGATTCTTACTCCTGATGGTTTTAAAGATCATCCATTAAGAAAAGACTTCCCCTTAAAGGGAAGGCAAACAATGGGAGAGGATTGAAGATGGAAGCAGCATCTGAAATGAAAACGGAGACCATCACCTTAAACATGGGGCCCCAGCACCCAAGTACCCACGGTGTTTTAAGGGTAATCCTGGAGATGGAAGGGGAGGTTATCACCAAAGCAACTCCGGTGATGGGTTATCTCCACCGAGGTGTTGAGAAGATAGCGGAACATAAAACCTATCACCAGTTTATTACCTTAACAGACAGATTAGACTATACCTCACCCTTTATCAATAACCTTGCCTATATTCTGACCGTAGAAAAGCTTTTAGATCTTAAGGTTCCATTACGGGCGCAGTATATCAGGGTAATGTTGTCAGAGATTACCAGGATTCAGAGCCACTTAATATGGTTGGGAACCCATGCCCTGGATATAGGGGCCATGTCTCCTCTCCTGTATACCTTTCGAGAGAGGGAAGAGACATTGGATATGTTTGAGATGGTTGGCGGAGCGCGCATGAATCAGAGTTATTTCCGTATTGGGGGGCTGGCAGGAGATCTTCCAGAGGGCTTTGTAGAGAAAGTGAAGGCGTTTTGCGAAGTGCTTCCTTCACGCATTGATGGTTATGAGACATTATTAACCGAAAATAAAATCTGGCTGGAGCGGACTGAAGGGGTTGGGGTAATCTCAGCAGAAGAGGGTGTTGAGCTGGGTCTTTCCGGTCCCTGCCTCAGGGGATGTGGGGTTAAATGGGACTTAAGAAAGGCAAACCCCTATTCATCTTATGATCACTTTGATTTTGAGATTCCCACAGGTGAAAAAGGTGATAGCTATGATCGTTACCTGGTGAGAATGGAAGAGATGCGCCAGAGCAATCGTATTATTAGGCAGGTTTTGGACAAACTACCATCAGGAGAAATCAATGCCTGTAATCCCAAGGTGGTTCCACCTCTCAAAGAGAATGTCCAAAACAATGTGGAATCTTTAATCATTCACTTTCACCTGATGACAGAAGGGTTTCAAGTTCCCAAAGGTGAAGCTTATTGCAGTGTGGAATCGTCCAAAGGTGAGCTGGGCTTCTATGTCGTAAGTGATGGGAGTAATAAACCCTACAGGATAAAGATCAGAACCCCGTCTTTTGTTAATATGGAATCGCTTTCTACTATGACAGAGGGAAGGATGATGGCTGATATGGTTACTGTTATTGGAAGTATTGACATTTGCCTGGGTGAGCTAGATCGTTAGTCAGGGAGCTTAGGGGGAAGAGGCTGGAATTTATGACACTTGGAGAAATGAAGAACGTTTTGGAGGCTGAAGTTCTGGTTGGTGATGAATGTATGGATATTGAGGTGAGAGATGCGTTTGCTGCTGATTTATTAAGTGATGTTCTGGCATTTGCCAGGGAGGGGACGTTGCTCATAACCGGAATTACCAACCCTCAGGTTATACGGACCGCAGAGATGCTGGAGTTGATTGGGATTGTATTTGTTAGAGGTAAAAAACCCGATGAGGATGCTATAAAACTTGCCAGGATAAAGAAGGTTCCCTTGCTCTCCACTCGTTATATCATGTTTGAAACCTGTGGGCGGTTATTTAGTAGCGGATTGGTAAGTTGTGTGAAAAGTGTGGAGAATGACTGAACAGAAGCAGGATGAGCCTTTACTGGAGCAGGTATTTACGGTAGAAGGTGGGGATTTTATTCATGCTGGTGAAGTTTCCAGCAAGATAAAAAAGATATTAAAAGAGATCGGTGTTAGCCAGGATGTGATAAGAAGAACCGCTATTGCTACCTATGAGGCAGAGATGAACGTGGTCTGTCATGCCAGACGAGGGATTTTCCGCTTAGCTATTGCCCCTGGTAGACTGGTCATTGTTGTTGAGGATGAGGGGCAGGGTATTGAAAACATCGATTTAGCTATGCAAGAAGGGTTTTCTACTGCTTCGGAACAAGTTAGAGAGATGGGTTTTGGAGCTGGTATGGGACTTCCCAATATAAAAAAGAATATGGATGATTTGAACGTCACATCAGAGGTAGGCAAGGGAACAAGAGTTGAAATGGGCATCCTCACCTAGCAGTAATGGTAAGAAATGGAAGAATATTTTCACTCAGTTAAGGTAGATTCCGAGAGATGCAGGGGCTCAATGCGTTGTATGCGGGTGTGTCCCACAGAGGCTATACGTATAAGAGAAGGCAAAGCCGTTATTCTTGAAGATCGGTGTATTGATTGTGGTGATTGTATCAGGGTTTGTCCGGAACGTGCGATCCGCTCTGTTGTTGGTTCTTATGAAGATATTAGCAAATTTAAATATACGGTTGCCATTCCTTCCCCATCTCTTTACTCCCAGTTTGGAATGAGTGTATCTCCTAACCAGATACTAAATGGGCTTAAAGGACTGGCTTTTGATGATGCTTATGATATTGGCAGGGCATGTGAAGTATATATAACCGTTTTAAAAGAGTATCTTGAATCCTATTCTGATAATAAACCACTCATTTCCACCCTTTGCCCCTCAATCGTAAGATTAATCCAGATTAGATTTCCTGATTTCATGAATAATCTGCTTTCCCTGGAGGCTCCCCGGGGCATTGCGGGTTCAGAGGTTAAGCTAGATAAAGCAAAAGAATTGGGCCTTGACCCCAAAGAGATCGGAACTATCTATATTACCCCCTGTCCCGCAAAGATGATGGCCTTAAATCAGCCACAGTGCAAAAGCGAATCCAATCTGGATGGAGCACTTGCAATTTCTGACATCTATGGGATGCTGTTTTCCTCCATAAACAAGCTCGGATCTATGGAGGAACTTCATAACTCGACTGGTTTGGGAATCAGCCTGTCGATCCCGGGTGGAGGGATAACGTGTATCAATGTGGATAATGCTGTGGCAGTCGATGGAATAAAAAATGTTATGAATGTATTGGATGACTTGGAACATGGGAAAGTAACCAATATTAAATATCTTGAGCTATGGGCTTGTCCAGGTGGATGTATAGGGGGTCCGTTAGCGGTTGAAAACCCTTATATAACGAAGATCAAGGTCATACGATTGGTACAGCAGCTTGGAAGAGAAAGAAAGATCAAAGATGATGAAGTGAACAAGCTTCGTGAATATTTATCCTGTGATGTGAAATTATCCTCCCTGCCCATTAAGCCTCTGGGGCGGGATGCGTTAGATGCAATTAAAAAGGTAAAGGAGCGGGAATCTATTATAGAAAGTCTTCCTAAAATTGACTGCGGAGCCTGTGGAGCTCCTACCTGCAAAGCCTTTGCTGAGGATGTTGTTCAAGGCAGAGCTGAGATTCTGGATTGCGTGTTTAAGTTGCAGGACAAGATCGTTGAATCATCTCAATACGCCTTAAGCTGGGCACGGAGGACGCCCCTTTCTTTTCGAAAACGGGGTAAAAGAACAAGCACTTAAGTCGACAGGGGTATAAATGACACTCAAAGATATGGCAGACAAACTGGGAATGAAGGTTGAAACAGCTGAAGAGGGTTTGCAGCAGGAAGTGAAAGGTGGATATGTAAGCGATCTTTTAAGTGATGTTATGGCACAAAGCAAAGAAGGTGATATCTGGATAACCTTGCAAACACACCCCAATATCATTGCCGTTGCTACCTTGAAGGAATTAGCAGGAATAATTATTGTTCAAGGAAGAAAGCCCGATCCCGAAACCATAGGAAAGGCAAAGAGTGAGAATTTTCCCATACTGGTGAGTGATCTTCAGGCTTTTGAAATTGTAGGAAGGTTATATCAGATGGGAATCTCTGGAATGAGATAATGCTCAAAGAATATCGGGCAGATCTCCATATTCATACCATTCTTTCTCCCTGTACTGAACTTACCGAAATGTCCCCCCGCGCTATTGTGGAAAAAGCACATCAGATTGGTTTAGATTGTATTACCATTTGTGATCACAACTCTTGTGAGAACGTTATTCCCACTCGTAAAATTTCTCTTGATACCGAGCTAGCCGTTTTGGCTGGAATAGAGATTGCTTCAAAAGAAGAGGTACATATCTTAGGCCTTTTTGATAGGGAGGATGAGGCGCTTAAAGTGCAAGAGGTAGTTTATAATAATCTTCCCGGAGAGAATGATGAGGAGAGTTTTGGTTATCAGGTGGTAGTAAATGAAAAAGATGAGGTCTTAGGGTTTAATAAGAAGTTATTGATTGGAGCAACAACACTTACCCTGGAGACGGTTGTTGAGTTAATCCATTCCTTTAACGGGCTGGCTGTTGCCGCTCACATTGATCGAGAGGGCTTTAGTATTATAGGCCAGCTGGGCTTTATTCCTCCTGGATTACCACTGGATGCCCTGGAAATCTCTCCCAGGACCAGCGTTGAAGAGGCTAAAAGCAGGTTTCCCCAGTGTAATGATTACCCCCTTATCACTTCCTCAGATGCACATTATCTCGATGATATTGGAAAAAGCTCAACCACTTTTTTGATAGAAGAGGTGAGTGTAAAGGAGATGAAGCTGGCATTTACAGGCAGGGAAGGCAGGAAGGTACTTCTTTAGAGGATTTTATACATGCAGGATTTTTCTCTCCATATTTTGGATATAGCTGAGAATTCCATTGGCGCGGGCGCAAAACTGATTGAAATAAAAATAGTGGAAGATATTAATAAAGATGTACTTACTATTGAGATCAAAGATGATGGAAAAGGTATGAGCGAGGAGATGGTGAATAAGGTCCTGGATCCCTTTGTAACAACTCGCACAACCAGGAGAGTAGGGCTGGGATTATCACTATTTGCTCAGGCAGCCAGGGCGTGTAATGGTGAGGTACATATAGAATCTGAGCTTAATAAAGGAACCAGACTGGTGGGGACTTTTCAGTTAAGCCATATTGATCTAAAACCCTGGGGCAGTGTGGTGGATACGTTGATTACCCTTATTGTTGGTAATCCTGAAATAGACTTTTTTTACCAGCACAAAAAGGATGGCTTCGAATATACCCTGGATACAAAGATGGTTAAAAAAGAGTTGGGGGAGGTGCCTATTTTTAATCCAGAGGTTATTAAGGTGCTGAGAGATGATCTTAAGAACAATTTAAATCGGCTTGGTATCGTTTGAATTTCATTAAAAACAACATTACCGGTTGTGGGGTTCATGTTAAGAAAGGAGGGAAATTGTAGAAACCGGTAACGCGAGCATAGAAAAAATCCTTCCGTTGTTTCTAACGGGGTGAATCTGTAGAAATCTGTGTCCATAATTATATATAGACAAATTGTGAAAAAGTGATATTTATTATAAGTTGACAAGCCAATTGACACTTCTTAGTGATGATTTATGGAACTCATAGAAAGAGCAAGACGCAAAGCCCCTTTTTCTCTAAGAACTAAATTAATCATAAGTTTCATTGTGATTATCCTGGTAGGGGGGCTGGGTACAACCATCATTGGAACAAGGTTGGTTGCTACTACCTTGATAGAACAAGCACAGAGAAAGGTAAAGCACGATCTTGCCTCTGCCTGGATGGTGTACGATGAAAGATTAAAAGAGATCGAATCGGTTGTGCGTTTAACTTCACAAAGGTTTTTTCTCAAGGAAGGAATTGTATTAGATGGCAAAGATATGCTCAAAAGAGAGCTTGAACGATTGAGGCTAGAGAATGACTTAGATATACTAACTCTAACCGATACTAAGGGGAAGGTACTGATCAGAACACGAAGCCCCTTTACGGCAGGAGATGATCAATCCCAGGATGAAATCATTAGCTTAGCTTTACAAAATAAGATTATTGCTTCCACCCAAGTCCTCCCCAGGAAGGAGCTGATGAAAGAGGGTGAAGAGTTGATGCTACAAGCCTCTATGAAAATTATTCCAACTCCTAAGGCCAAGCCTAAGAGAAAATCTGAAGAGACCTCAGGAATGATGCTAAAAGCAGCTGCTCCGATAGTAGCTCAAGATGGCAGCCTTTTGGGAGTTTTATATGGAGGGAGTTTGATTAACCGGAATTATTTTATTGTTGATAGGATTAAAGAGATTGTTTTTAAGGGGGAGAAATATAAAGGAAAAGATACGGGAACCGCAACTATCTTCCAAGGAGATTTGAGGATTTCAACCAATGTGAAAACGGAAAAAGACCAAAGGGCCATTGGAACCAGGGTATCAGAGGAGGTGGGTAAGGATGTGTTAGAGGATGGGAGGGAGTGGGTTGATCGAGCTTTTGTCGTCAATGATTGGTATATCACTGCCTACCAGCCCATAAAGAATATTAAAGGAGAGATTATCGGAATTCTCTATGTAGGAATGCTTGAGGCACCTTACATTGAAATCAGAAATAAGGTGGTTCTTTCCTTTTTTGGCATTGCCCTTTTGTGCTTATTTCTTGTGTTGATTATGTATTATTTCATCACTGCTGGCATTACCAATCCCTTGCGGGATATGGTTGTGGCTACGGGAAGAATTGCCCAGGGAGATCTTTCTCACGAGATGAAAGTTCAGTCAAGGGATGAAATTGGCCATCTGGCACTATCGTTTAACCAAATGGTAAAGAATTTAGAAAATGCCCAGCAAGAGCTTAAGCAGTGGGGTAAAACCCTGGGAAAAAGAGTTGCTGAGAGGACAGAGGAACTACGAAAAGCACAGTATCAACTGATCCAATCTGAGAAACTGGCTTCTTTGGGAAAACTTGCTGCCGTGGTTGCTCATGAGATTAATAATCCTTTAGCGGGTATTGCAACCTATATCAAGCTCCTGTTAAAAATAACCAAAAAGGAGCCATTTCCTCTAATCAGAATTAACGAGATGAGGAATTTTTTGTCAAGCATGGATACAGAAATGAGTCGCGTAACCAGAATTGTAAAAGATCTCTTAACCTTTGCCCGTCAGTCAAAGCCCAGGATTGAGAAGGTGAGTGTAAACAGTATTTTAGAAAAGAGCTTATCCTTATTAGAAAATAAACTTAAACTCCAAAATGTGAAATTACATACTGTACTTGATGCAACCGTACCGTTAACACCTTGTGATTTCTCTCAGATCCAACAGACACTGATGAATATCATCATCAATGGCTCGGAAGCCATGCCTGATGGAGGGGTATTAACCATTAAGAGTTGTCATCTGCCAGATGATGGATTTGTTGAAATTGAGATTGCTGATACCGGCGCAGGCATTCCGGAAGAACACCTCTCAAAGATTTTTGACCCTTTTTTTTCAACGAAAGAGGCAGGCAAAGGGGTTGGCCTCGGTCTTTCCATTGTTTATGGCATTATAAATGAGCATAAAGGGACTGTCGAAGCGAAAAGCAAGGTGGGCAAAGGAACAACCTTTATCATTAAGTTGCCTACAGTAGCGAAGGAAGAAAAAGAAAAAACAGAAAGATAGTTTTTTGCGTCCTAGTATTTAAAGGAGGGATGTTGATGAATAAAGATGTGCGTATATTGGTTGTTGATGATGAAATGATCGTACGGGAGGCGCTTTCCAATTACCTGAGAGAAGATGGATATGAAGCTATTGCAGTTGAGAGCGGCGAAGAGGCATTGAAAAAAGTGGAAAGTGAAAGGTGGAACATCCTTTTTGTAGATTTAAAGATGCCAGGTATGGATGGGCTAGAAGTGTTACGGGAAGTCAAGAAGATCGCACCAGATTTACCGGTAATTATCATCACAGCCTATGCTACCATAGATTCAGCAGTCCAAGCGATGAAGGACGGTGCCCATGATTATGTTGTTAAACCTTTTGATCCTGAGGCTATCGCTTTACTTGTTGAGAAAGTAGTTGAGCACCAAAGACTGGTTAAAGAAAACATTCTTCTTCGAGAGAGGCTAGATCAAGAATATAAGTTTGAAGAAATAATCGGAAAAAGTCAACCGATGCAAGATGTCTTCGAGCTGGTTAAAAATGTTGCAGCTAGTGATACAACTGTCTTAATTACCGGAGAAAGCGGAACAGGCAAGGAGCTTATCGCTCGGGCTCTCCATGCTAATAGTCCCCGCCGCTATAATCCTTTTATCACGGCCAGTTGTGGGGCTATGCCTGAGGGCCTTTTAGAAAGCGAGCTTTTTGGTCACGAGAAAGGGGCATTCACAGGGGCTTTATATACCAAAAAAGGACGATTTGAGCTTGCTGAGGGTGGAACCTTGTTCTTAGATGAAATTGGGGAAATAAGCCTGAAGACCCAAGTCGACTTGTTGAGGGTGTTGAGTGAAAAGAGCTTCAGGCGGGTTGGAGGAGTTGAGCCCACTAGTATAGATGCACGGATTGTTTCAGCCACCAACAGAGATTTGAAAAAAGCAATTCAGGGGGGAACTTTCAGAGAAGATTTGTTTTACCGGTTAAATGTTGTCTCGATACACCTTTCTCCTTTAAGGAAGAGAAGAGAAGATATCCAGCTTTTGGCGGATCATTTCTTGGATAAGTTTAGAGCTGAGACTAACAAAAAGATTGAAGGTATTTCATCTCAGGCTCTTAACTTGATGATGGAATATGACTGGCCAGGAAATGTGAGGGAACTTGAAAATGCAATTGAACGGGCAGTAGTAGTGGGCAAAGGGAGTGAGATTGTCCCTCAGGACTTACCATTCTTTACGCAAGGGGTTACAGAAGAGAGAGGACCAAAGCTAAAGGCACTTAAAGATAGGGAAAAACTTTATATCTTACAAACGCTGGAAGAAAATGAGTGGAATATCAGTAGAACAGCTGAGGAATTGGATATAGATAGAGTAACCCTTTATAATAAGATAAAAAAATATAATCTGGAAAAACCAAAGACTGAGTAAATCACATAGCAGATGGATGAAGAAAAAACACTTAGACATCATTCCAATTGGCAAGATAGATGACAACCTACTTCAAAGGCTTTCTGCGACCATTTACCATTACTTCGGTTATCCTTGCCGAGTCAATGAAGAATGGGAATCTCCTTCCTATGCCTATAACCCTGATAGAAAACAATATTATTCCACCCTGATTCTCAGGGAATTGTGCGGAGGGGTTAAAAATGATTCTGTAAGAACCATTGGTGTAACCAACCTTGACCTCTATATTCCAATATTTACCTTTGTTTTTGGGGAGGCACAGCTGGGAAGTCATTGTGCTATCATTTCACTTGCTCGTTTAAAACAGGAATTTTATGGTTTACCACCTGAAGATGAGCTCTTCATTTCCAGGGTAGAAAAAGAGGTTATCCATGAGTTGACCCACACCTTTGGATTAACCCATTGTGGTGATGTCAACTGTGTTATGCATGCCTCGCATACCATAGGGGATACTGATATTAAGTCTGATCAATTTTGCAAGTTTTGTAATCACAAGTTAATCTCTAAACTTAATGAATTGGCGGAGACTTAATGTTTAATTTTTCAACAGGTGGTGTAAAAAATACTTACGCAATTAATTATTTATGTAAATTGAAGACTTAACTGGATAATCGAAAAAGTGGTGTTGAAATCTTAAACAGTTTGTTGAGAGTGGGGATGATGGCAAAGTAGCTGTTATTAGAAGGGCAGATTGTAAAAACACTTTATAATTAGACCATTTGTAGCTGTCAAATGGTCTTTTTTTTGTCCATGATAAAAATGGCATGTGAATTGCTCTATATGTGGGCAAACAGTGGATAAAAGTTAATAAAACTAACATTAAATATAAAAAAGGAGGTAATAACAATGGCTGAAAAAATGGAAAAAAAATTGAGGTTAGTTCCAGCAGGTGAAAGAAAGTGTATTTGGATGGAAGCAGGTGCTGTGTCCTACAAACTGTGTACCAATAATTATAATTGCAGTAGCTGTCAGTTTGATCATGCGCTTTCGGAGAAATCGAGAAAAGAGGAAGAACGTTCAATGGGAATAGGTTTGGCGAAAGATACCAGGAAAAAAGAGGCTACCACCTGGGTGAAGGAATTTAAGAAACTCCCCGCTCATCAAAGAAAGTGTCGTTATATGGTTACTGGTGAAGTATCTCACAAGATTTGTCCTAATGCCTTCAGGTGTGGTGAGTGTTCTTATGATCAAATGATGCAAGATAGAATACCCCCTGTAGTTATACCGAAAATGCTCAAGAAAGTAGCTGGGTACGACCAGCCAGACAATTACTATTTTCATCGTGGACACTCCTGGACACATATGGAATATGGAGGAAGAATACGGGTAGGTATAGATGACTTTGCCCAGAGGTTGGTTGGCAGCTTAAATGCTATCAGCCTGCCCAAGGTAGGTGAGAAAATTTATCAAGGTTCAGTGGGCTGGACTATTGAGCGTGACTTAAGGAAGGCGAAATTCCTCTCGCCCATGGATGGTGTGATAACAGCGATTAATCCAGAAATTGAGAAGGATCCTTCTCTGATTAATCAAGATCCCTATGGCAGTGGGTGGATATACATGATTGAACCACTTGATTTAAGGAAAAATTTAAAAGATCTTCTTTATGACAAGGATGCCAGCGCTTGGCTAGAAGACGAAGCAACGCGTCTGTTAAAACGGACTGAGACAGAGATTGGTGCTACCGCCCATGATGGTGGAGGACCCGTTAGTGATATTTACGGAAGTCTTGACGGAGAGGATTGGACATCTTTTGTAAGTGAGTTTTTACTAACAAAATAAACGTGAAGAAAAAGGATATTTAACAAGGGGATAGCTACGATGCTATCCCCTTGTTTCGTCTCAAGAGCCTGCCATTACCTTCCTTAAGTAACCAATTGATTATCTTATTGTTTTCACTATTACTTTAAAATAAATAATTCGAGAAAAAATCTTGACATAGAAATATCATTATGTTAGTGAATGAATGGTCATTCATTTTGTGGGAGGGTTTTTTCAATGGCGGGTGAATCATCGGGTAAAAAAAAGGTTGTAGAAAAAGAGATAACACAGGAGGAATGGGGGAAAATAGACCAGATTATTGCCGATCATAAGGATAAATCTGGTGCACTCATTCCTGTGTTGCAACAGGTGCAAGATGTATGCGGATTTTTACCTGAAGAGGTGCAAAATAGAATTGCCGATGGGTTAGATGTTCATCCAAGTTATGTCTATGGAGTGATAACATTTTACTCTTTTTTTACTCTGGTTCCACGAGGAAGAAACGTTGTGAGACTCTGTATGGGTACAGCGTGTTACGTTCAGGGTACCAACAAAATGCTTGGCAAATTGAAACAAAATTTAGGTATTGATGTCGAGGAAACCACAGAAGATCTGAGGTATTCCCTGGAGACGGTGCGATGCTTAGGCGCCTGCGGATTAGCGCCAGTGATGGTTGTCAATCAAGATACCCATGGACTGTTGGACATAGATAAAGCGATTGAGATCGTTAAGGAATATGAATAATGAAACGAATCTTTTAGGTAGGGAGGTTCACAATGCCCAAATTAAAGCTTGAGGATTTAGCGAAAATTAAGGAAAAGGTAAAAACCTCAACTAGTTTAAGAGAAGGGGGATATCAGGCTAAGGTTACTGTGCATATGGGAACTTGTGGAATTGCCTCTGGCGCCAGAAAAGTTATGCAAACATTAATGGATGAGATAGCCCAGCGTGATGTTAAAGACGTTATTTTGACAACCTCCGGTTGCGCTGGGCTTTGTAGTCGAGAACCTATGGCTACCGTCGAACTGAGAGGGGAAGCTCCTGTAAAATATGTTGATTTGGATGAAGAAAAGATCCAGAGAATTCTTATTGAGCATGTGGTGGGAGGCAAGATCGTAGAAGAGTATGCATTAGCGGTAGGAAGTGAGACCTCTTATTAGGCTTTGATTTTAATTTAATAAGCCTCTAAAACATCGTAATAAAGGGGAGTCGTATTATAAATGGCAGATTTTCGTACACATATGCTCATTTGTGCAGGAACCGGATGTACCTCGAATCGTTCTCTCAAGGTAAAAGAAGCCTTAGAAGAGGAATTGATAAAGAGAAAATTGCAAGATGAAGTGAGAGTTGTGATTACCGGTTGTAATGGTTTCTGTGCGGTTGGCCCTGTAATGGTGGTTTATCCAGAGGGCATCTTCTATCAGAAACTTACTCCAGAAGATGTTCCCTATCTGATAGAAGAGCATATCTTAAAGGGACGACCTGTGAAAAAACTGATGTTTGCTGAACCGGTTACGAAAAAGGAAGTCCCCTTACTAAATGAAATCAATTTTTTTAGTCATCAGGTGTTGAGGGCTCTGAGAAATCGAGGGTTGATTGATCCTGAGAGTATTGATGAATATATCGCTCGAGACGGATATGCGGCTCTTGGTAAAACCCTCTCCTCTATGACACCTGAAGAAATAATAGAAGAGGTGAAGATATCGGGATTGAGGGGCAGAGGTGGTGCTGGTTTTCCCACTGGACTCAAGTGGGAGTTTTGTTCCAAAGCCATGGGAGATATCAAATATGTCCTTTGTAATGGTGATGAGGGTGATCCTGGCGCCTTTATGGATAGAAGCATTCTAGAGGCAGATCCCCATGCCGTGCTGGAAGGATTGGCCATTGCGGGAAAGGCGGTAGGTGCGCATCAGGGATATGTCTATGTGCGAGCTGAATACCCTTTAGCTGTTGATAGGTTGAAGATAGCAATTAAACAAGCTAGGGAATACGGTCTTTTAGGGGAGAATATCTTAGGTTCAGGCTATGATTTTGATATTGAGATATATCCAGGGGCGGGTGCCTTTGTCTGTGGTGAGGAGACAGCTTTAATGATCTCTATAGAGGGAAAGAGGGGTATGCCCAGGCCCAGGCCTCCTTTTCCAGCCCATAAAGGCCTTTGGAGGAAACCATCAGTATTAAATAATGTTGAGACATTATCGAATATACCCCAAATAGTACTCAATGGGGGGGAGTGGTATGCGAGCATCGGAACGGAAAAGAGTAAAGGCACCAAGGTTTTTGCACTCGCAGGAGCTGTTAACAATATTGGACTGGTTGAAGTTCCCATGGGCATTCCTCTTCGGAGTATCATCTATGACATTGGCGATGGTCTCCAATTTGGTAGAGAGTTTAAGGCTGTGCAGATAGGGGGACCTTCAGGGGGTTGCCTGCCAGAGAGCATGTTGGATACCCCGGTAGACTATGATTCGATAAATGCGACAGGTGCGATCATG
Source organism: uncultured Thermodesulfobacteriota bacterium (assembly GCA_964580455.1). Lineage (GTDB taxonomy): Bacteria > Desulfobacterota > WTBG01 > WTBG01 > WTBG01 > CAZOKO01. The sequence goes on from CAZOKO010000008.1 coordinate 19,334, forward strand.
GGTTCTGGCGGCATGGTCATCATGGATGAGACAGCCTGTATGGTGGATATGGCAAAATTCTTCCTTGCTTTTACCCAGGAGGAGTCCTGTGGAAAGTGCACTCCCTGTAGGGTTGGCACCAAGATGATGTTGGATATCCTGACCCGTATTTCCCAGGGTGAGGGGGTTGCAAGCGATGTTGATACCTTGAGAGATTTAGCGACCACTATTAAAACAACAGCCCTTTGTGGTTTAGGTCAAACGGCTCCCAATCCGGTTCTTACTACCTTGAAGTATTTTCGGGAAGAGTTTGATGCCCATGTTATAGATAAGATATGTCCAGCCAAGGTGTGTAAGAGACTGACTCCCGCTCCCTGTCAGAATGCCTGTCCGGTGGGGATAGATGTGCCGAGCTATGTGGCTTTAATTGGCTGGGGCAGATACCAGGAATCTCTGGAGATGGTTAGAAGGGATAACCCCTTTCCAGCGGTGTGTGGTCGTGTATGTACCCACCCTTGCGAATATGATTGTGCAAGAGGGGAGACTGATAAGCCTATTTCTATCAAATCACTCAAGCGATTTGTTGCAGACTATGAGAAAGAGGTGGGGAGGATACCAATTACTCCAGTTGAGATCACGCAAAGGGAGAAGGTTGCAATCATCGGATCAGGGCCGGCGGGTCTTACCTGTGCACGTGATGTGATGCAAAAAGGTTACGCCGTTACCGTTTTTGAAGCCTTACCGGTTGCGGGCGGCATGCTCACTATGGGAATACCTGATTATCGATTGCCAAGGGAAGAGGTGGAAGCGGAGATTAATGATATTGGCATGTTGGGTGTTGAGATTAAGACCAACACGGTTGTTGGACAGGACATTACGCTTGATGATCTTCGGAAAGAATATGAAGCCATATTTATTGGTGTGGGTGCGTGGAAGAGTTTAAATCTAAAGATACCAGGAGAAGACGAATTTGAGGGTTTTCTTGATTGTATAACCTTTTTAAAGAACGTTAATCTTGGAAAGCATGAGAAACCTGGAGATAAGGTAGTGGTTATTGGAGGTGGAAATGCAGCAATCGATGCTGCTCGGACGTCCGTACGTCTAGGTGCCAGGGAAGTAAATATCGTTTATCGTCGAAGTCGAGAAGAGATGCCTGCCAGCAAGGAAGAGGTTGATGAGGCGGAGCATGAGGGGGTGAGAATAAATTATTTGGCTGCACCTCTAAGGGTTTTGGGGAAGGTTGGCAAAGTAACAGGCTTGGAGTGTATCCGCACTGAGTTAGGTGAGCCCGACGTTACAGGTCGAAGGAGACCCCTTCCCATCCAGGGTTCGGAGTTTGTGATCAGTGCTGATGTAATTATACCGGCTATTGGTCAAGAGCCTGATCTTTCTTTCCTGGAGAAAGATAGTGGTGTTAATGTGTCAAAGTGGAACTTTGTTGAAGTTGATCCTGATACCCTTCAGACCAATGCACGTGGTATTTTTGCCGGTGGAGATGTGGTAACAGGACCTGCCTCAGTTATTGAGGCAATAGCAGCCGGGCAAAAGGCAGCAGTAGTAATTGATAATTATTTGCGAAGAGATGAGCTTACTAAAGGACAAAAGATTCCCAGACCCAGAATGTTAGTTGACGTTATAGAGATGACTGAAGAGATGGAAGCCTACCAACAGCCAGAGATGCCTACTCTGGATGTCGAAGAACGGAGGAAGAGTTTTAAAGAAGCAGAAACAGGTTTTGAAGAGGAAGTCGCTATGTGTGAGGCCAAACGCTGCTTACGATGTGATTCTGGAGAATAGGTTATTTGCAAAAGATTGTACGTCCTATTATTAACAGGATAAAATGAGAAATTAGCTTTTAGGAGTGAACTGCATTGCTTAGTTTGACCATAGATGAAAGAGAAATTGATGTTGAAGAGGGATCAACCATTTTAGAGGCGGCAGAAGCTGCGGGTATTCAGGTTCCTACATTTTGCTACAATAAAAGGTTAATGCCTTTTGGTGCATGCCGTATGTGTATTGTAGAGGTTGAACAGATGAAAGGCAGGTTGGTTCCTTCCTGCTCTACACCTGCAACCAATGGAATGGTGGTACACACCAACACTCCTGAGATAAGAAGGGCACGAAAGACCCTGCTTGAACTCTTGTTGGTTCACCACCCCTTAGACTGCCCAGTGTGTGATAAGGGTGGTGAATGTAAATTGCAGGATTTAGTCTATGAATATGAATTGACTGAGAATAGATTTCAGGATAGTAAATTTGAGTATCCTGTTGATTACTATTCTCCATTAATTGAGAGAAATACTAATCGGTGTGTGCTCTGCGGGATGTGTGCGAGAGTTTGTGATGAAGTCGTAGGGGTTGCTGCGGTGAGTTTCATTGATCGTGGTTTTAAAACGGTGATCGGCACCAATTTTGAGCGAGTGTTAAGCTGTGAATTCTGTGGGGAATGCGTTAACATTTGCCCTGTTGGAGCCTTAACCGATAAGCTTTTTAAGTATAAGGCGAGGTCTTGGGAGCTTAAAAAAGTCAATACCATTTGTTCTTACTGTAGTACAGGTTGTACTCTTACCCTGGGAGTTAAGGATAACAGGATTTGTAGGATTATCGGAGATGATACCGTTGGGATTAATAAGGGTAGCCTTTGTTCAAAGGGACGTTTTGGCTATCAATATATCAACAGTCCTGAAAGAATGAACAGCCCTTTGATTAAAAATGAGGCGGGAGAGCTTGTAAGGGTAAACTGGGAAGAAGCACTAGAGAGAGCGGCAAAGGGTTTCAAGGAGGTAAAGGAGAAACGAGGTGCAGAGCATATAGGTGGTATTTGTTCTGATCGTTTAACCAATGAAGAGGTTTATCTTTTTCAGAAATTTATGCGTGCTACTCTTGGGACCAATAATATTGATCACGCAGGGGGGTTCAGCTATTCAGGGCTACTTAAGGGTTTTAAGAGTTCACTGGGATATGCAGCAAATGATATTACCTTAAATGATGTGCGTTGTGCCGATGTGATCTTTGTTGTACGCTCTAACCTGTCAGAAACCCACCCTGTCGTTGGCTATCAGGTAAATATGGCAGTGAAGAGGGATGAATCTCAACTGATTGTTGCCAGCGATAAAACTATCAAGCTCAACAAGTTAGCAACAGTGCCACTTACTCACAAACCCGGCACAGAGATCGCCCTGCTTAATGGATTGATTCAGGCAATCATCAGTGAAAACCTCTATGATAAGGGATTTGTTTCTTCTTCAACTGAAGGATTTGAGCAGTTGAAAGCAAAGGCTGCTCGCTATAGCTTTGATTATGTTGAAAAGATAACCGGTATTAAGGAGGATCAAGTAAGGGAAACAGCCAGGCTCCTCTCCCAGAAAAAAAGGGTGTGTATCCTGGTCTCCTCAGGTTTGGGGATTATATCGGATGATGAGAAGCTGGCTCAAGCGGTAGCGAATCTAGCCATGCTTACTGGTGTGGTGGGAAGGGAAGGTTCGGGGATCGGGTTCTTAGGAGAGAAGTGTAATTCCCAGGGTACTTTAGACATGGGAGCCCTTCCCCATCTGCTTCCAGGATTTGGAGATGTGTCGGATGAAAAGGCGAGAAGTACCTTTGAAGAAGCCTGGAAGACATCCATTCCTTCGCAACCAGGCAAAAGTGCCCTGGAGATGTTTGCAGGTGCTGAAAAGGGAAGTATAAATGCCCTGTATCTGGTGGGGGAAAATCCTGTGGTTTCCTATCCTGATACTGCTCAAACCATAAAGGCTTTAGAGTCACTCGATTTCCTGGTAGTTCAGGATTTGTTTTTAACCGCAACTGCCAGGCGTGCAGACGTAGTACTGCCTGCTGCAAGCTTTGCAGAAAAGAGTGGAACCTATACTAATTTTGAAAGGATAGTTCAGAGGTTAAACTGCGGACTAAAAAGGTTGGAAGGGGTAAAGACAGATTTAGAGATTTTCAGGGAGCTTTCCCTTAAGCTGGGTTATGAGATGAAGGCATCTATGCCGGAAGACGTGATGCAGGAGATTAACACGCTGGTTCCTATTTATGCAGGGATTAATTATTCTCAAATGGGTGAAGAGGGGATTAAGTGGTATTCCACTAATGGTGGGAAGGAGACGACTCTTTATAGAGAGAGGCTTGAAAGGGAAAAGGCTCACTTTATTCCTGTTGAGTCTGATGAAGCAATGCTGGAGCCTGATAAAGACTTTCCTCTTTTACTCCTTACCGGAAGTATTCTCTTTCACTCAGGTTCACTTTCGAGCAAATCTCCTGAATTGAATCAGTTAGATCCTGGTGGTTGGGTAGAGATGAGTCTGGAAGATGCCAGAGATTATCAGCTAACAGACGGCCAGTCAGTTGTTGTGAAATCGAAAAAAGGTGAGATAACATTAAAGGTCAGGATTAACAAGAAACAGACAAAAGGAGCGGTCTTTATTCCTTACCATTTTGAATCTCAACCGGTAAATACATTAACGAATAAGGATCTTCATCCAACATTTGTTGAAGTGAGAAAAGCTTAAAGGAGAAAGTAAACTTTATGGATATCATTACACTTGCTATTATGCTGCTTAAACTAATCGTAGTGTTTATAGCAATGCTCCTGGGGGTGGCATATCTCACCTGGCTTGAACGTAAAGTCTTAGGGCACATGCAGATACGCTATGGTCCTATGAGGGTGGGGTGGCACGGCTTGTTGCAGCCTATTGCTGATGGTATAAAGTTGTTTTTCAAGGAAGATATTGTGGTGGATAATGCCAACAAGGTTATCTACCTCCTTGCTCCTTTTATTGTTACGGTGTGTGCTTTCGCTTCTTTTGCGGTGGTTCCCTTTGGAAATGAACTGACCATTTTGGGCCAGACGATTCCCTTAAGGATTGCCGATGTAAATATCGGTGTTCTCTATATCTTTGCCTTATCTTCCTTAAGTGTTTACGGTTTAACCTTCGCGGGCTGGTCTTCTAATAATAAATATGCCCTTATGGGAGGGCTTCGTGCTTCTGCCCAGATGATTAGTTATGAGTTGCCCGCCGGTCTGTCCATAATTGGCGTGCTGATGCTCACAGGTTCTTTAAGCATGGTTGAAATAGTTAACGCCCAAAAAGATCTCTGGTTTATTATAAAACAGCCTCTGGGTTTTATACTGTTTCTCATCTGTAGTATCGCGGAGTGTAATCGCACACCCTTTGATCTGCCTGAAGCAGAAAGCGAACTGGTAGCAGGTTTCCATGTGGAATACTCCAGCATGAAATTTGCTCTCTTTTTCCTGGCAGAGTATGCCCACATGATTGTGATGGCCTCGCTTGTTACTACCCTCTTCATGGGAGGCTGGCACCTTCCGTTTATTGATATAAGTAGCCTTCATCCTACTACATTAATAGGCCAACTTGTGGTTTCCTTGCTTCCTATATGTGTATTTGGTGTTAAAGTATTTTGCTTTCTATTTTTCCTCATCTGGCTGAGGGCGACTTATCCGCGCTTGCGCTATGACCAGTTGATGAAATTTGGCTGGAAGGTTTTATTCCCACTGGCGTTGTTTAATATTGTGCTCACTGCTGTTCTTCAAATTTTTAATCTGCTTTAGGCAAAGGGAAGATAATGATAGGCTCTATTATCAAGCGTATCTGGGCATTAATCTGCGGACTGAGGGAAACCTTAGGGTATTTTTTGAAAACCACTATTTTCGGGAAGCCTATTACCTTAATGTATCCTGAAGAGCGATGGACACCATATCCCAGGTTTCATGGACTGCATAAGCTCTTGAGAGATGATAACGGGAAAGAAAAGTGTGTTGCCTGTTGTCTTTGTGCGGCGGTTTGCCCCGCTCAGTGTATTACCATTGAGACCGCTGAGAACGAAAATAATGAAAAATATGCCAGTAGTTATCAGATTGATATTTCCCGTTGTATCTTTTGCGGATACTGTGTTGAAGCCTGTCCGGTGGGTGCTCTTTTAATGACGGGAGAGTATGAGCTGGCTGAATATACTCGGGAAGGTTTGCTTTATAATAAAGAAAGATTACTAAGGGAGTAAACGTTTTAAGTAGAGGTTGATTTATGGAAGCGCTTCTTTTCTATGGTTTAGCTGCTATCATGGTGGTTTCGTCCCTCATGGTGATTTTAAGAAAGAATCCTGTTCACAGCGCTTTGTTTCTTGTCTTAACATTTCTCTGTCTGGCTGGACTTTACCTGCTGCTTAATGCCCAGTTTATTGCGGCTATTCAGGTCATTGTCTATGCGGGGGCGATCATGGTGCTGTTTATTTTTGTTATCATGTTACTCAACTTGGAAAGTGAAGTCGCTTCTAAGAGTGGTCACGGTTTGCAAAAGTTCTGGGCAATGGTCATTTCAATTGTGCTTGCCATTTCCTTTATATCTATTATGACAGTGAAAGTTTTTACTGGAGAAAAGGGCATTTTTTCACCAGAGACAGTGAATACGGCAGGAAATAGCGAGGTGATTGGGCGGTTGCTCTTTACAGAGTTTCTTTTGCCTTTTGAGATTACCTCGGTCTTGTTATTAGCTGCTATCATAGGTGCAATTGTCCTGGCTAAAAAGAAGCTGTGAGTAAAATAGGGGATAAGTGTCATTGAGAGCCCGAAGGGCGTGGCAATCTCATTTTTTAGGTGTTGTGGAAGTTTATAATATATTTGTATTGGATTAGGAGAGAAAAATACCTATGGTTCCTATAGCACATTATCTTATTTTAAGCGCTGTTCTCTTTTTTATAGGAGTGTTGGGGGTTTTTGTAAGAAGGAACGCCATCGTTATCTTTATGTGTATTGAGTTGATGCTCAACTCGGCTAACCTTGCCTTTATTGCCTTTGCCCGTCACCTGAACTCTATGGATGGTCAGATCTTTGTCTTTTTTGTAATGACGGTAGCTGCCGCAGAGGCTGCTGTAGGATTGGGTATCATCATTGCTCTTTACAGGAACAGGGAAACCGTTAATGTTGATGATCTCAATCTGATGAAGTGGTAATTGAAGGAGCATATCTATGATAGAATATATTTGGCTGGTTCCGTTTTTCCCGCTTTTGGGAGTTATCATCAATGGCATTTTAGGGATACGCTTTCCCAAAAAGTTGATCGGCCTTATAGGGTCTGCTGCTATTCTTCTCTCTTTTCTTGTCTCATGCCGCATTTTATGGGAAGTTCTTCAGTTACCCCCTGAGGCACGTGTTTTTGAGGTTTCCATCTATAGGTGGATCCCCTGTGGGGATCTTAAAGTAAACATAGGTTTTCTGGTGGATGCCCTCTCCCTTATAATGATGCTAACCGTCTCCGGGGTGTCTTTCGTCATCCATGTCTATTCCATTGGCTATATGCATGATGACCCGGGTTTCCGCCGATACTTTACCTACCTTAATCTCTTTGTTTTCTTTATGTTAACCCTGGTTTCTGCCAGCAGCTTTTTGCTCATGTTTGTTGGCTGGGAGGGTGTGGGGCTTTGCAGTTATTTGTTGATTGGTTTCTGGTATCAGAATAAAGCTCCTGCCGATGCAGGAAAGAAGGCTTTTATTGTCAATCGTATCGGTGATTACGGGTTTCTTCTGGCAATGATGCTCATCTTTGTTGTTTTTGGAAGCCTGGACTTTCTCCCGGTTTTTGAAAAGACCCCCCATCTATTCAGGGGAGGAGAGCTTACCGTTACCCTTATCACTTTACTTTTATTTATAGGTGCCTGCGGGAAGTCTGCTCAGATTCCTCTCTATGTATGGTTGCCTGATGCTATGGAAGGTCCTACACCGGTCAGTGCCTTAATACATGCGGCAACTATGGTTACGGCCGGTGTATATATGGTTGCAAGGTGCAATGTACTTTTCTCCCTGGCTCCTGTTTCTATGGGGGTGGTGGCAGTAATCGGGGCAGGAACAGCTATCTTCACTGCCTCTATTGCCATTGTTGCCAACGACATTAAGAGGGTGCTTGCTTATTCTACCATTAGCCAGCTGGGTTATATGTTTTTAGCCTGCGGGGTAGGCGCCTTTACAGCCGGCATTTTCCATTTGATGACCCATGCCTTCTTTAAGGCCCTGCTCTTCCTCTGTGCGGGAAGTGTGATGCACGCCTTATCAGGTGAGCTGGATATGAGGAAGATGGGGGGGTTAAAATCACGCATACCGATAACTTATTGGACTTTTTTCATTGGATGTCTGGCGATTGCAGGCATACCGCCCTTTGCAGGGTTTTTCAGCAAAGATGAGATCTTATGGCATGCCTTCCAGACAAACATCTTCCTTTGGGCAATTGCTGCCATTGCCGCTTTCATGACTGCTTTTTATATGTTCCGTGCGGTCTTCATGACCTTTTACGGTAAATCCAGAATGGAACCGGAAGTTGAAAAACATGTGCACGAATCCCCATCGGTTATGACGATACCTTTGAGCATCCTGGCTGTTCTTTCTGTCATAGGGGGTCTGGTAGGTATTCCTATCATTCATGGCTGGAACAGGATCAAGGATTTCCTTGCCCCCGTTCTGGGGGGTCATGATGTCCACCTAGCGGAGAAGTTTTCTTCAGGTATTGCCTACGCTGCTACACAGGGTAAAGAGGTTATGCATCACTCTGTCGGCTTAGAGCTGTTTATGATGGGTGTTTCTGTTGCGATTGGAGTTGCCGGTATTATTGCTGCTTATTATTTTTACATCAAACGTCCGGAACTTCCGGAGAAGACTGCTCAGCGATTTAAGGGGTACTACCATCTACTATATAACAAATATTTTGTAGATGAGATCTATTCTGCCTATGTAGTTACACCTATTAATATTATTTCAACCTTTTTCTGGAAAGTCTTTGATGAAAAGTTAATAGATGGAGCTATGGTTAATGGCTCTGCCTGGTTGGTGCAAAGGATAAGTGGTGGTCTTAAGCGATTGCAGACAGGTTATGTCCAGCATTACGCCCTCTCAATCCTTGTAGGGTTGTTGTTTGTCTTCTATTTGATTCTGAAGTAGATAAGGGAGTTAAGAGAAAATATGAATATTCTCGGTTTTGATATCCTTTCAGTCATAGTCTTCCTGCCGCTTGTAGGGGTACTCCTTCTCATAGTTATTAATAAGGAAAACCATATTGTTATTAAAGGTGTTACCTTTCTTATCGCTTTAGCAAATTTCATTATTTCTTTGGCTCTCTATCGGGATTTTGATCTTACTACCCATCAATTTCAGTTCGCTGTTAATATTCCCTGGGTCAGTGATTATGGTATTAACTACCATTTGGGGATAGATGGTATAAGCCTTTTTCTGGTACTGCTAACCACTTTCTTAACAGTAATATCGGTTGTTGCCTGCTGGAAGGATATTAAGGAGAAGGTAAAGGGTTTTATGATGTGTATCCTCTTCCTGGAGACGGGGATGATTGGTGTTTTTACTTCCCTGGACCTTTTCCTCTTCTATGTCTTCTGGGAGATAACCCTCATCCCCATGTATCTTTTAATTGGAGTATGGGGTGCACCTGCCCGCAGAATCTATGCTGCGGTAAAATTCTTCCTCTATACCATGTTTGGCAGTTTATTAATGCTGGTTGCGATTCTGGTATTATACTTTTACCATCACAGTGTAACAGGCATCTACACCTTTGATTTAGAGCAATTATACAAATTGTCCGTCCCGTACGGAACGCAGATCTGGCTGTTTCTCGCCTTTGCCCTTGCTTTTGCTATTAAGGTGCCCATGTTTCCCTTTCACACCTGGCTGCCTGACGCTCATACTGAGGCACCTACGGTGGGCAGTGTCTTGCTGGCTGCAGTTTTGCTGAAAATGGGAACCTATGGGTTTTTAAGGTTCAACCTTCCACTCTTTCCTGATGCAACTTTTGAATTTGTGCCCTTAATGTCTATCCTGGCTATTATTGGAATCATCTATGGGGCAATGGTCTGTATTGTACAAAAAGACTTGAAGAGGCTGATCGCTTTTTCCAGTGTGAGTCACCTTGGATTCGTAATGCTGGGTATCTTTGCCCTCAATCTCCAGGGGCTGGAAGGAGGCATTCTCCAGATGCTCAATCATGGGTTTTCAACAGGTGCCCTTTTCCTTATTGTGGGTATGCTCTATGAACGCAGACATACCCGCATGATTGAGGAGTTTGGGGGACTGTCCAAGGTGATGCCTGTCTATGCTACCTTCTTTTTGATTGTGACCTTATCCTCCATAGGGCTCCCAGGCCTCAATGGATTTGTTGGAGAATTTCTCATCCTTCTGGGGACATTCAAATCTAATATGAGTTATGCAGTATTTGCAGCTCTAGGTGTCATTTTTGCTGCGGTCTATATGCTTTGGATGTTTCAGAGGGTGATGTTTGGTGAAGTAACCAAGGAAGAGAACAAAAATCTTAAGGATCTTTCATTGCGGGAAGTTGTAGTTCTTTTACCGCTGATCTTCTTTATCATCCAGATTGGTGTCTATCCCAAACCATTTTTATCCAGGATGGATGCTTCCGTTAAACATCTGATCTACCAGGTGGAATCAAAAATGGTAAAGGAAAAGTCTGAAGAGAGCCGGGTGGTTTATGTAATCGATTCTGATCACGTTATTGAACATGGAGAAAATGATGGGGCCGATAGTTTTTCCAGTAATTAATTTAAAAAGTATAGCCCCAGAGATTATGGTAGTAATTACCGCTCTGGTTGTTTTGCTGTGTGATCTCTCTTTGTCCAAAGATAAGAAGGCACCTCTTTCTTTTTTAAGCCTCTTAGGCTTGGTTTGCTCTCTTATCTTTTCTGTTTCCATGTGGAGAGAAGGTTTAGCAGAGTATGCTTTCAGCAATATGATCGTAATTGATAGATTCACCCTCTTTTTTAATTCACTCTTTACAGTAGCTACTATCATAACCATTCTCATCTCTATAAATTACATCAGGGAGGAGGGTATCAATTATGGTGAGTACTATGTGCTGGTCCTTTTGGCAACGGTTGGAATGATGTTTATGGCTAAGGCCAATGACCTCATGATTGTATTTCTTGGCCTGGAAACCCTTTCTATTTCTATCTATGTACTTGTGGGATTTTTGAGGACTAATGTTAAATCTAATGAGGCTTCTTTGAAATATTTCCTCCTGGGAGCATTCTCCAGTGGTTTTCTGCTTTATGGTATTGCCCTGATTTATGGTGCTACGGGAACCACTAAGCTGCCCGATATCGCCAGATATATAGAGAATACCCCGCATCTTTTATCTAACCCTATGCTGCTGGCGTCAATAGGGCTTCTTATTGTGGGGTTCGGTTTTAAGATGGCATTAGTTCCTTTCCATATGTGGACACCTGATGTTTATGAAGGGGCCCCGACCTCTATTACTGCTTTTATGTCAGTAGGGGTCAAAGCAGCTGCTTTTTCCGCTTTCTTAAGGGTATTTCTCTCTTCTTTTCCATCCTTTAGAGTTGACTGGACAATGATTCTCTGGGTTCTGGCTGTAGTAACTATGACTTTGGGAAATATTGTTGCCATCAGTCAGGAAAATATTAAGAGGATGCTAGCCTACTCCAGTATTGCCCATGCTGGCTATATCCTGGTGGCAATGACTGCCGGAGGTGACATGGCTACTGCCAGTATCATTTATTATCTTATGGCCTACACCATAATGAATTTGGGAGCTTTTGCCATAGTGATCATTTACGGCAAGAAGGGGGAGGAGAACATCCTTATCTCAGATTATGCAGGATCAGGATTTAAGTATCCATTTCTATCGGTAGCCATGGTAATCTTCATGTTTTCCCTGGCTGGAATTCCTCCTCTGGCTGGTTTTATAGGTAAATTCTACATTTTTGGTGCGGCCGTGAAACAGGGATTTATCTGGCTTACTATTATTGCTGTTTTAAACAGTGTTGTTGCTACCTATTACTATCTGAGAGTAACAGTTATTATGTATATGAAAGAACCGGTTAAAGAAGTTGGTCAACTTTCCTATTCTATTCCTATAGTAATTGCGTTACTTGCTACCACCTTTTTAACTCTCCATATGGGCATCCTCCCTTCCTGCTATCTTGAGCTTGCAAGAGAATCTATTGCAATGTTGATGTGATAAGTAAAATTTACATATCCATTGATGTTGCTCATCTCTTTGTTTCTTCAACAAGATAAATATCTAATAAACTTAAATAGTTATCTATCATAGTCCAGAGAGAATCTAACACTTTCCATGTAATACATAATATATTGATGAAAAAATCAAATTTTAGTTGCTTTAAGGACTTAAATTTGATATAATGTAACATTGTTAGATATTTTATATTCTTAATTCTTTTTTATATTTTTGCATATCAAAGGGGAGGAGGCTATATAGAGTGTTTAAGATTGGGGATATGGCAGTTTATCCAACGCATGGAGTAGGAATTATAGAATCTATAGAGATTAAAGAGATATCAGGAGATAAACAGACTTTTTATGTGCTGAGGGTTTTAGGCAATGGTATGACTATCATGGTTCCTACCGACAATGCTGACTCAGTTGGGCTGAGGCAGATTATTTCTCAGAAGCAGGTCTCAAAGGTATATAAAATTCTAAAGAAAAAGGATATTGAGATTGATGCTCAGACCTGGAACAGAAGATACCGTGAATATGTTGAAAAGATTAAAACGGGGTCCATTTTTGAAGTTGCAGGAGTTTTAAGAGATCTGTTCCTTTTAAGATTGGATAAAGACCTTTCTTTTGGGGAGCGCAGAATGCTGGATACAGCAAGAAATTTATTGATTAAAGAGCTCTCTATAGTAAAAAAAAGTTCTGAAGATGTTGTTAATAAAGAGATAAAAAGGATTTTTGACTACTAATCCTCTGCCTTTCCCTCAACCTGCTCATCTATTATCCTCTCAAGCAATGCATCACAGGAAATCATAGCCTAAGATTAAGGTAGAAGAATGCCTTTTTAATCTTATAGAAGATCGCTTTGCTTGATATCCCCTTAAATCTTAATATGTGTGATATGCGATATGGGATGTGTGTTTTTTACTCTTAACGCGTAACACGCGACACTAAGTATCTCTTATCTCAAATCTCATATCCCACAACGAAAAAAAAGCTTGAAGTGCTTGTTAAGTGAAACATTTTTTAAAATTCCTATTTTGTGAAAGGAGGTGAATTAGTATGATGATAATTCTTCGATGTTTACTGGTCGTTGTTTGTTCTTTGGGAGGAGCTGTTATCTTTCGGGAGATATTGAAGTCACAAGAATTTGCTTTAGTTGGTGGATGTATTGGGTTTATAATAGCCATTTTAATTCTCTTTGTTGAGCAAAGGGTTAAGAATATCTCCCTTAGGGCAGTGGTAGGGGGTATTTTAGGCCTCTCAACCGGTTTGATAATTGCAAATCTGTTTTCTTATGCTCTTCTATTTTACTATCCGGAAAAATCATTAGCTAATCTTATCATCTATTTATTGATTAACTGTCTGATTGGTTTTTTGGGCCTGGGAATAGGAGCTAAAAAAGGAGAGGAGTTTGCCCCTGGTAAATCAGGTGCCGTAAGAAGTGCATCAGGTAATGAAAATCATAAGATATTAGATACAAGTGCTATTATTGATGGTAGAATAGCGGATATATTTGAAACGGGATTTGTTGAGGGGATACTGATTATCCCCCAGTTTGTCCTGCAGGAGTTGGTTTATATTGCTGACTCTTCCGATTCATTAAGACGGACGAGGGGAAAGAGGGGCCTGGATATCTTGAATAGGATTCAGAAGCAGGATAATATGGAGGTAAAGATTATTGACCAGGATTTTCCCAAAATAAAGGAGGTTGATGCCAAGCTGGTAGCATTGGCAAAAAAGATGGATGGCAAGATCTTCACTAACGACTTCAATCTCAACAAAGTGGCTGAGCTGCAGGGTGTTCAAGTGCTCAATGTGAATGAATTGGCACATGCTTTAAGACCTGTGGTACTGCCCGGCGAGCTGATGAAGGTTTATGTTCAGCGAGAGGGGAAGGAACAGGGTCAGGGGGTTGCCTATCTTGATGATGGAACTATGGTAGTTGTTGAAAATGGAAGAAAGTTTTTAGGCAAGAATATTGAAGTTACTGTTAACAGTGTTCTCCAGACAACAGCGGGAAGAATGATCTTTACTGTTTTAAAAGGTGGAAAGTCTGTAAACTATTTGTCTAACTCTGGAAGATAAAGATGGATACGGATTATCAAGGTTTTTGAATATTTTGCCATGTAGTGCGAGATAAGATGTGAAAAAAGGATCTCTTTTGTTTTTAAGACCCCTTTCGTCTTCTTCGTGAGCTTCGTGGTTTTAAGAGGTATGGATGAAGGTTGTTGCTCTAATAGTTGCAGCAGGCAGGGGAAGCAGGATGGGAGCTAAAGAGAGCAAACCCTATCTCGTGTTATCTGGAAAACCTGTTTTGGCCCATACCCTTTCTGAGTTCGAGCGCTGTTCACTCATCGATGAAACAGTACTTATTGTAGCAGGGAATGAGATTGAACATGCCAGAGTGTCTATAGTAGAAGCCTTTGGGTTTAAAAAGATTGGCAGGATTATTGCCGGTGGTCAACAACGGCAGGACTCGGTGTGGGAGGGGCTAAAAGCGTTGAGAAATGATTATGATCTGGTTATGATCCATGATGGGGTTCGTCCTTTTGTTTCTCAGGAGATTTTAGAGCAGTCGGTTCAGCTAACTGCAAGCTGTGGAGCTGCCATAGTGGCAGTACCGGTTAAAGATACCATTAAAATAGCTTCTGAACAGAAGGTTGTGATCGAAACCCCGGATCGAAGTAAAGTCTGGGCGGTGCAAACCCCCCAGACTTTTAAACATGATATTTTAAAAAGGGCTTTTGAGAAAGCTTTTGGGGACGGTTTTTATGGAACTGATGATGCTTCACTGGTTGAAAGAATGGGGGTAGAGGTTGAAATTATACCAGGTTCTTATGAAAACATTAAGATTACCACCCCAGAAGATTTAGCACTGGGGGAGGCTGTCTTGAGGCGGCGGACTTCCATGATGCATGATACATCCCATATATTTTGACGAAGGAAAAGAAGTGTCTATAAGAATTGGTCATGGTTATGACATTCACAGAATGGTTGAAGGGAGGAAGTTGATTTTGGGAGGGGTAGAAATCCCCTTTCAAAAAGGGCTGGATGGGCACTCTGATGCAGATACCCTTCTGCATGCCGTATGTGATGCCCTCTTGGGTTCTCTCTCCCTGGGTGATATAGGAATCCACTTTCCAGACCAGGATCCCCAATTTAAGGATATCTCCAGTTTGGAACTCTTAGGAAGAGTAAGCAGTTTGGTCAAAGAGAAAGGCTTTGCAGTAGGTAACATTGATGTAACCGTTGTTGCTCAGCAGCCTGAGCTTTCAGGATATATTTCTCAGATGCGTGAGAACATCGCTCAAACACTGGAGATTGACAAAGAGAAGATTAGTATCAAAGCTACAACTACCGAAGGGCTGGGTTTTGTAGGCAAGGGAGAAGGAATTGCCGCACACGCAGTAGTTTTGGTGGAGAAAGAGTGAACTTCGCTTAAGCTTCCAAAGACCATTACTCCAACACCCCATTACTCCATATGGATAGTATAAATCGAATGCCAATAATATTCCGCCGAGATAAATAAATTGTAGAATTGGGAGATGTAACAATGTCACTTAAAATTTACAATACCTTAACCGGAAAGAAAGAAATATTTCAACCGCTTAAAGAAGGTAAAGCTGGGATGTATGTCTGCGGCGTGACCGTCTATGATTTTTCACATATCGGGCATGCGCGGGCAGCGGTAGTTTTTGATGTCATCTTTAGATATCTCAGATACAAGGGTTTTGAAGTGACCTATGTGAGAAATTATACCGATGTGGATGACAAAATTATCAATAAGGCACAGAAAGAGGGTGTTGATTACAAAACTATAGCTGAAAGGTACATAGAGGAATATGATCGTGATATGAAAGCGTTAAAAGTGGAGGAACCTACCTTTACTCCCAGAGCAACGGAACATATCACAGAGATGATTAAGATGATTGAACGATTGATAGAAAATGGATACGGATATGAAATTGAAGGTGATGTTTACTTTGAGGTCAGTAAATTCAGGTCCTATGGAAAATTGTCGGGAAAGAATATTGAGGAGTTACAATCCGGGGCAAGGGTGGAGGTGGACGATCGCAAGAAGAGCCCATTAGATTTTGCCCTGTGGAAAGCAAGCAAACCGGGTGAGCCTGCCTGGGACTGTCCCTGGGGGAAGGGAAGACCCGGCTGGCATATAGAATGTTCTGCCATGAGCCAGCATTTTCTGGGTGAAACCTTTGATGTTCATGGAGGAGGGGCTGATCTCATATTCCCCCACCATGAGAATGAGATTGCTCAAGCTGAGGGTGCTACGAGAAAGCCTTTTGTTCATTGCTGGATACATAACGGATTTGTTAATATTAATCAGGAAAAAATGTCTAAATCTCTGGGCAATATCTTTACCATTAGGGAAATTCTGGAGAACTATCATCCAGAGGTAATAAGATTGTTCCTGCTATCGCATCATTATCGCAGTCCGGTAGATTTCTCCGATCAGAGTCTTAAAGAGGCTCAGCTGAGCCTGGATCGCTTGTATGCATTACTTAAGGATTTCAAAGACCTAAGGGGTGGAAATGGACAATCTTCTCCCTTTGAGGAGGAGATGCGCAATCAGATTAAGGTGCTTCCTGAGACGTTTGAAAAAGAGATGGACGATGATTTTAATACTGCTTCTGCCCTGGGAGTGCTTCACCGGGTGACACGCAATCTCAATAAGATGCTAAGTGAAGTAAAGAAGGACGGTGAAGGGAAACTTTCTTCCACTCTTTCAGAAGAGGCGGCGAAGACCTTTAATGCGGCAGGAAACGTTCTTGGCCTACTTATGGTTGATCCTGAGGACTATTTTGGACAGAAACAGGAAGAGGGGATGAAGGGAATTACCATAAGTGAGGAAGAGATTCTCAAACTTATTGAGGAAAGAAGAGTAGCCAGAGAAGAAAAAAACTGGAAGAAGTCTGATCAGGTAAGGGAAGAACTTTCCAATCAAGGCATCCTGCTTAAGGATACCCCCCAGGGAACAACCTGGAAAGTAAAATGACTTTTCACCGCAGAGTTTGCCGAGATTAAAAAAAGCATAAACAATTTTCTGCATTAATCTGCGTCCTATGTTTGAACGAGCAGCGCAACCGAACAGTGAAAACTAATGTAGTTAATAAGTAACCCACTTCTCCTAACACGCAACTTAAATGTGTTGCGGAGTTTCCTAAACGTCTATGCCCCCTTTTACCATTGTCACCACTTTTAAACCTCAGGGAGACCAGCCTCAGGCTATAGAGAAACTGAGTAAAGGAGTGGAGCAGGGGAAAAAACACCAGGTGCTTCTTGGTGTAACCGGTTCAGGTAAGACCTTTACTATGGCGCAGGTGGTGGAACGGGTACAAAGACCCACCCTGGTTATTGCCCCCAATAAAACCCTGGCTGCACAGCTCTATGGAGAATTTAGAGAGCTGTTTCCTCATAATGCAGTGGAATATTTTGTCAGCTATTATGACTACTACCAGCCAGAAGCTTACCTTCCTTCCACTGATACCTACATTGCAAAGGACGCTTCCATCAATGATACCATTGATAAAATGCGGCATTCTGCTACGCACTCTCTTTTTGAGAGAAGGGATGTTATCATTGTAGCAAGTGTTTCCTGCATCTATGGCCTGGGCTCGCCCGAGGAGTATAAGAGCATGCTGGTATTATTCCAGAATCAGGCAGAGGTTTCAAGAGATGAGATCCTGAGTAGATTGGTAGAGATACAATATGAGAGGAATGATTATGATTTTTCTCGCGGTACTTTTCGGGTCAGGGGAGATGTGATTGAGATTTTTCCGGCTTATGAAGAGGAGAGGGCTGTTCGGATAGAATTTTTCGGTGATACCATCGATTCAATTGCGGAGATTGACCCTTTGAGAGGGAAGATTATAAGGAAATTGAATAAGATACCCATCTATCCCAACAGCCATTATGTTACAGGCAAAGAAAGATTAAAGACTGCAGCCAGAGCTATAAGAGAAGAGCTAAAGCAAAGGATAGAGGAACTTTTATCTCAGAAAAAGCTGCTGGAGGAACAACGGATCAGGGAGAGAACCAATTTTGATTTGGAAATGATGGAGGAAATCGGATACTGTACCGGCATAGAGAATTACTCTCGCCATCTGGATGGCAGAAAAGCGGGAGTCCCCCCGGCGGTATTGCTTGACTACTTCCCTTCCGATCTTCTCATTTTTATTGATGAAAGTCACGTTACTATCCCTCAACTCAACGGCATGTATCGGGGTGACCGTTCGAGGAAGGGCACTTTAGTAGAGTATGGTTTCCGCCTGCCTTCCGCTCTTGATAACAGACCACTTAAATTTGAAGAGTTTGGGCAGATGGTAAATCAGGTGATTTATGTATCAGCAACCCCTGGTGAATATGAAGTGGATAAATGTCGCGGGAAAGTGGTTGAGCAGATTATCAGACCTACGGGATTGATTGATCCTGAAATTGTGGTAAAACCTGCTACTCACCAGGTAGATGACCTTCTGGATGAAGTGAAAAAACAGATAGAAAAGAGGGAGAGAACACTGGTGACAACCCTCACCAAGAGAATGGCTGAAGACCTTACAGACTACTATGCCGATCTTGGACTCAGGGTGAAATATCTCCATTCAGATATTGATACCCTGGAACGGGTAGAAATTATAAGAGACCTGAGGCTTGGCAGATTTGACATTCTCATTGGTATTAACCTCTTAAGAGAAGGGCTAGACCTGCCAGAGGTTTCCCTGGTTGCAATACTGGATGCAGACAAGGAAGGTTTTTTAAGGTCAGAGAGATCCCTCATTCAGACCTGTGGACGGGCAGCGCGGAATATCTCTGGAAGGGTGATTATGTATGCTGATACCACTACCCGGTCTATGAAAAAAGCTATCGATGAAACCGATCGGCGCAGACGGTTGCAGGATAAGTTCAATAAAAAACATGGTATAACACCTGCGACTATTAAAAAATCGGTGCAGGATATTTTAGGTTCTGTTTACGAAGCCGATTACTATACAGTTGGCGTTGCGGAAGAACCGGTAGGAGTATATACTATAGATGAAATCCCACGAAAAGTGAAGAAGTTAAGAAAAGAGATGATAGCAGCGGCAAAAGAATTGGAGTTTGAACGAGCAGCCGAGCTGAGAGATGAGATTAAAAAGCTGGAGGCATTAGAATTGTCAATGAGATCCTAATCCCAGAATTTGCAGTAGCCATCTACTACGGCTTGAAAATCCTTGCTGCAACGCTTGTTTCACGATTTTGCTCCTCAACATATCTACGGATATGCCTTCGTTGCAAAATCGCTCCAACTGCACGTTTCGCTACGGTTTTCTGCGTCTCGCTACGACGTCTACTGCAAAATCTGGGATAAAATTGGATTTTTCATTTGAAATTATATACACAATTGGGTATGCTTAAGAAAGATCTTAAACGCCGGCGTGGTGAAACTGGTAGACGCACGGGACTCAAAATCCCGCGGGCTTTGGCCCATGAGAGTTCGATTCTCTCCGCCGGCACCATAAAAAACAAGGGGTTAGAGCTACTAGTTGTTAGCTTTAACCTCTTTTATTATGCAAACTGTGCTTAAACTGTGCTTGTTTCAGAGAGATTGCATAGAACTGGAGACATAACTTTATCACCATTTGGGAATGAGAAGCTTATAATATAAAAGGTTTGCAGCAGATGCAACACCTTACAGAAAGCCAAAATTATCAATACTACCAAACGTATGTGACACTAAAATTCATCTGAAGGCGACTTGGAACTATGGTAAGTTTTAAAAAAAATGATACCTTATAAATCTGAGGACTAACACAAAACTTTAGAATGGATTTCAAGACATTGTGGTATGTATTTTTAAAAGATGAATGTATGGTTTACTAGATTTCGCATGCATTTTCAGACAAAGTTCAGCGTAACATACATTCAGTAGTGTTTATAATTTCGGCTTTCTGATTGGTGTCCCTAATGGTAGTAATACACACACGCTAATTCACTTCTGAAAAACATTTTAAAGTTCCAGAATGGTGTGAAGCCAACCTACTGACAATGGTTGCCATTCTCAATAAAAGTCTAAAAAGTGCCGTCCCGAATGAAAGAGGGTCATTAGCATATACAAGAGGGGGCATGGGGGGATGGGTACCCCTCTCGACTGTGCAGTAATTGTGCACTAGACAAGAGAGAACAAGGAAGAACACGCTAATCATCAAATCCTAATTCTTCTAACAATATCAAACACTAGAGAACACGGTGTAAAACCAGAAGGGCTAAGGAGTATAACTGGCAGTCAAAAGGTCAGGGGTTCGAGCCCCCTCAGCTCCACCAGAGAAATCAAGGGGTTAGCTGATATGAGTTTCGGCTGGCCTTCTTTTTTTGCAGTTAGCTACAGAGAAATCTCTTAAGTAAAACTTTTTTAAACCAATATCAGAGTATAGCCGTTTACATAATAAAAGGGAAACTCCTTTATGTTAGGTGTCAGAGAGGGACGATGGCCATTGAAATTATTTCCCCTCCATTTCTGGTTATCGTCCTTCTCGTTTTATAACCCGTATGAGCCTAACATAACTTATCCCATTTAGCGGCATCTAATTCTTCAGTTAATTCAATACCGCCTATAAAATGATTCTCTTTTTGCTTAATCCACTCTAATACCCCTTTAGTCATAATGGGATCTGGTTCTCCGGAGACGATTATCGCCAAATGGATAATTGAACCTGTGTTGATTTTTTTACGTGTATGAATTTTATTCCCATACCTTTACGGCTGATATTGATAACAGTGCATTCTTCCCAGCTTCCTTTCTGCTCTTCTTCTAAAAAATATTGTAACTACTCAGGTGAAATGATTTTTCAATGATTCTAATTAGGCAGGAACGAAGGGATGACCGGAGATTGCTTCGGTAATTGAATCCAGTATGTTACGGTTTTGCTTTCTTGCTGTAGAAAGGTAGCTTCTTATTCGGGC
>CAZOKO010000009.1:0-40086 GCA_964580455.1 uncultured Thermodesulfobacteriota bacterium
AACCCTGTAGTTTATTACATCCCCTCTTTTCCGTCATCAATTAAAAATCGCGGGGAATCCCAAATAGAGTTGATATTCTTGATCATCCCTAAAGAACAAACTAATATACAACAAATTGTGATGATTTTGAAAAAAATACTATATATCGTGTTTTTTTCTTGCATAATTTTTTCTTTTTGGTATAAATACAGACTTTATTTGCAGGTTCAAAAATAATATCATTAACTGAATTTAAGAAAAGGAGGGACTTTATGAGAGTTATTGCAGTTTCTAATCAAAAGGGTGGATGTGGTAAAACGACAACAGCGATCAGCCTTTCATCTTCAATCTCTTTAAAAGGGAAGAGGGTACTGCTCGTTGATTGTGACCCCCAATCTCATGCAACCCTGGGTTTGAACATAAATCCTTCCGATCTTGAAAAAAGTATGTACCATATTATGACACCAAAAGAGAACGGGTCACTTAGGATGGAAGATATTCTAATATCTATAAAAGACAATTTTGACCTTGCTCCCTCAAGCGTGATTCTCAGTGCGGTAGAGCAGGAGCTTTCAGGAGTGGAAGGCAGGGAAGATAAATTCCTGCAGGCTATCCAGGAGATCAAGCAATCGTACGATTATATTATAATTGATTGCCCACCCAGCATTGGACTTCTTTGTTTTAATGCGCTTCGTGCCTGTGATGAAGTGATTATTCCAATCGATATGAGTCTTTTTTCTCTGCGTGGTGTTGCCAAGTTAATGGAGATTATTATATTGCTTAAGGATAAACTTGATCATGATATTAAAGCTCGTGCCCTTATTACGATGTATGACCACAGGACTCGATACTCCAGACTTGTTATGGAAAAAGTTAAGGAAGAGTTCGGTAAGGATGTTTTTGAAACAGTAATTCGCTATAATATCCGCCTCAGGGAAACGGTGGACTACGGTCTGCCTATCGGAGATTATGATA
The DNA here is from genome assembly GCA_964580455.1 of uncultured Thermodesulfobacteriota bacterium. GTDB lineage: Bacteria > Desulfobacterota > WTBG01 > WTBG01 > WTBG01 > CAZOKO01. The sequence goes on from CAZOKO010000009.1 coordinate 955, forward strand.
AGAATGCCATTGGTAACAGGGACTATGGTGATTTAGCCGAGGAAGTTATTCGTTCGGAAACTGCTGATGTTCAGGGAAAAGAGATGCTGGATGTGGCGCACGACATTTTACACAAGACAGAGGAGTATATTGATTCGGCTGCAAAATCGCCCATACATCAAAATCCAGTTCCCGACACAGGATTTTCCCCTCATTCGTTAAGATCCTCATATTCAGAGATGGTTGAAGTTATTGCGACCGAATCCGCTGGTTCAATTCCTGAAGGTGATGATGAGATGGAATAAAAATTATTAGATTGAGATTACCTCTCATTACCAGCACCAGTCCGTACCACCATCTACGCAGAGTACCTGTGCAGTGATATAGGATGCATCCTTGGAGGCAAGGAATGCCACTGCTGCAGCCATGTCTTCCGGCTCACCTACTCTTGGTATCAAAAGCTGTCCGCTTTTGATACACTCGTCGATTATCCAGGGAACAAAACTATCCTCCTCCATCATCATCTCTTTCTCAACCGGGCGATAGAGATTCGTTGTTACCAACCCTGGAGCGATGCTATTGACTCGAATACCCATGGGGGCCAGACATTTGGCCAGACTTTTGGTGAACATGATAACCGCTGATTTTGATGATGCGTAGGCGCCTGTCATGTTTTTAGAAGCCCGCCCCATAATTGAAGAGATCGTAACAATTGAGCCCTTGACATCATTGTCCATCATATTATTGGCACACGCCCTGCAGAACATAAAGGATCCACGGACATTGACTCCGTAAACCCGATCCCATTCCTCGGTGGTAATTTCAAGTGCTGAGGACTGCGTTTCAGAGACGCCAGCATTGGATACACATACATGAACCGGTCCAAATGCCTCAGCTGCTTTTTGCACCAGTTCCTTTACGGACTCTTCAGAAGAGACATCAACAGAAAGAAAACGGGCGTTTCCGCCTTTATCTTTGATTTCTGCTGCTACCTTTTCTCCCCCCTCACGATCCATGTCTGCTACCACCACTTTAGCTCCCTCTGAAACAAACCGATGAGCGATACCCCGACCTATTCCACTTCCTGCTCCGGTAATAACGACATGTTGATCAATAAATCTCTTTAGATTTTTTTCCATTTTTTCTCCTTTCCGAGTAAAGTTTTGACAACGCTCCTTTTCAACCCAGATTTTGCAGTAGGTATCGTAGCGAGGCGCAGAAAACCGTAGCGAAACGTGCAGTTGGAGCGATTTTGCGACGAAGGCATATCCATAGATATGTTGAGAAGCAAAATCGTGAAACAAGCGTTGCAGCAAGGATTTTTAAGCCGCAGTAGATGGCTACTGCAAATTCTGGGTTAAACCGCCAGCTTTGGGGGTAAGTTTAACTAATAGGATTTCCTTCTTTATCCCAACCTCTTATCTCGTAGTACTCATCAAGCATGATATCAAGACCCTCAACCTTCTTTCCTTCAGCCATCCCTTCAGGCAGAGGCTCGTTCAGCAACCTGGGAGGGAGGGTGTCATCCTTCCTGCTGAACCCTTCTCGGACATTAAACTTGCGTTCCAGGGTGATAACCCGTTTGGCTGTTTCCCTTAAGCTCTCTTCCGTATATTGTTCACCAACCACAGCAGTAATCAATTGGGGAATCAAGGCAATGGGCACAAAATTGAAACTGCAGAGACAGGACAAATCATAAACAGCCGCAACCTCGGACATCTGAGCCGCTCTTTGTGCCTTGCCCTCATGGGTATACAGGTCAACATCCGGCATAAAAAATTCAACAATCATGTAACCTCCCCTCCCGTGCTCACCACCCCTCGGTGCAATCGCATAGGACAGGCCCTGACCGAATACTGCTCTGGGGTCATAAGCAGCAAGCTCAAGGCCTTTCACATGCATAGCAAATGCATCCGTTCCCGGCATCTCCTTTGAGAGACGGGCAACCCCTTGTGCCAAACGCTCACCAATCCCTTCCTTTTTCCCAATCATTTCTATTAGAGAAAGCACCAGCTCGTCGTCTCCCCAGGTAAGGGGAAGTCCTCCGGTGTCAGCATCTTTTAAAAACCCTTTCTCGTAACACTCCATGGCAAATCCGATGACATTGCCCGTCGAGATGGTATCGATTCCGTATTCGTCGCATAGATAATTGGCTGCGATGATGGTGTTGGTGTCTTTGATCATTAAGTTAGAACCGAGCATAACCGCAGATTCATATTCCGGCCCCTCGGACATGGTCCCCGCAAACTTACCGCCCTTTATCTCGGAAATGAGGGAGCATCCCACCGGGCATGAGGCACAGGCAAGGCCTTTTACTCTGTTTTTTTCAGTTATCGCGCTCCCGGCTATTTCTTCAGCAGCCTCAAAGGTCCCGGTTTGATAGTTTTTGGTGGGAAGGCATCCCATGGCATCAATCACGCTTATCAGGCCCGCCGTTCCATTCATCTGCATACCCACGACGCTGGGATTTTCCTTTTGATCTTCCCTGATTTTCTTCACCGCTTCTTCCATCGCCTGTTTGTCAGCAATCGGGGGTTTCACGTTGCCCGATACCGCAATGGCCTTTAAGTTTTTGGACCCCATAACCGTACCCACTCCACCACGGCTGGCGGTACGTGTTTCAGAAACCACGGCAGCATAGAGCACCTGCTTTTCACCGGCAGGACCGATGCAGGCCACACGGCATTTATCTCCCACTTTTTCTTTTACCGTTGCCTCGGTTTCTGAAGTTTTAAGCCCCCACAAGTCTTCAGCGGAATTGAAGGATACTCCTTCAGGGGTAATATGAATCCAAACCTTGTCCTCTGCTTTCCCTCTGACAACCAAACCGTCAAAACCGGTCCCCTTAAAGGCATTGGGAAAAGACCCTCCCAGACTGGCTGCATTAACGGCGTTGCTGAGCGGAGACTTTGTCACAAACATAATCCTTGAGCTTCCGGGCACATTGGTCCCGCCCAGAGGACCGGTAAAAACAATCAGATTGTTTTCCGGGGAAAGGGGATCAATTTTTCCCTCCTGGAGGTCAAACAGTAGTTTGGTCCCGATGCCCCTTGCTCCCAGATAGTCTGAAGCTATCTGGTCAGGCAGTTCGTTTATCTGCCAGCTTTTGTCAGATAGGTTAACCATCAGATAGCGTCCATAGTACCCACCTTTTTTCATGATTAACACTCCTTCCTGAAATTATTTCTCATGTTTGAGATAATGCTTTCCATGGTTATCTATTTCTTTCTCCCGAAGTATTCATCCCACTTCCTGTCTACAATTTCAAAGGCCTCTGGTGCCCTTTCTTCCATAACAGTGCGAAGGTCTGGAGCCCAGGATTCTGGCCCTCCTTCGCTGGGAAGCTGCCTGGTTGCGTCAATGATGATTTTACTGCTCATGAACGGTTCTTTCAGGCTGGGATCAATAGGCATGTGGATAGAGTGACTTATCATGAGGCTTGCAGGAACAGGCTGCCAGCGGGTTCCCATTGCATGAAGCACCCGGGGGATGTTAGAAGGCTCGATGTCCTTATCAACAATGACCACCATCTTTTTGCTAAAGCCGATCATTCGATATCCCAAAATCATCATTCCTGCTTCAATCCCTTCACCGGGAAACTTCTTATCGATGCTTGCAATCACCATGGTTGCCGTCTCAGGTGGGGTGTAGAGTTTGACCAGGTTTGGCATGAGTTTTTTCATACGTATGAGATTACCAACATCCCAGGGCATGGTGAAGTGGCCAGCGCCCAATCCCGTATAGATATTGTAGACCCAGGGATCTTTTCTGTGAGTGATGGTCTTGACATCCAGATAAAAGGTGTTGGTTTTATTGCCCAGGTAGCCGAACATCTCTCCATATGGTCCTTCCTCTTCAGCCTCCATGGGAATCTCCCCTTCGAGGATGAATTCAGCATGGGCGGGCACCAGAAGGTCGCTGGTTTCAGCCTTAACCAGTTCAACCGGTTTCCCACGGAATCCGCCTGCGACGCCAAATTCATCAACCCCCTGGTCAGCCAGACGAGTACTGCTCATCATCCATGAAATGGGGTCGATCCCCACGGCAACGGCAACTTTCACCTTGTCCTGGTCTCTTTCAGCCGCTTTCATCATCATGGCATAGGCATGGCTTTGATTGGTAAAGTATGCACCTGTCTTGTGACTTCCCTTTACCTGCATGCGATAGGTACCCAGATTTTTTCCCAGTTCAGGGTCCTCCATAACAAAACTTCCTGCACTGATATATTGACCTGCATCCAGGGCATTGTTCTTAATCCAGGGAAATTTCATAAGGTCGGCATCTTTCCCCTTAAGAATCACTTCTTTGCAGGGGGCTTTCTCTTTGCTGACTACCTTGGGCTCAATTTTCTTCCACGTTCCGTCTGGTTGTAAATAGCTCTCTATCTTCTTAGCAGTGGCGTTATACATGTCGAGCTGGACATCTGTAATTGGTTCCACTCCAAAACATTGAGCTACCGTGTCATAACCATTGTAGATATTTCCCACCACGGGTGTTTCAAACCACTTGCCGCCTATCTTGGTCTTTTCAATAAGAATGCCTGGCGCTTTATCCTTCATCCTGTCCAGCATCTTAAACATGAGAGCAGTTGATTCATATTTATCCTGGTCGATCTCCTTTATTCGAACGAATTTACCCCTCTTTTCCAGATCCGCAACATAGTCCCTCAGTGAGTCATAAGGCCACATAATAATCCTCCTTTTCAAAGTATTTGATGAAATTAACTCTGGTTAGATTAAACAATCTGTTTGCAACGTTTTCCCTTCCTTAGGAAGGAAACACGAGTGTCTAAAACGTTATTTTGGTTGTATAAAAAGCGCTATATAGCAGACGAATTCAGATATGTCAATACATAAAGGTGGTTGGTTCAGGTTGAAACAATTTAAGTGCATTGAGTCCCATGAGGTCTTCCTTTTCTCTCTCACTCAGAAATGATACATCCATTGCACGCTTAACACAATTTTTTACGGAGGCAAAGGGGCAGCCTGTTCCAAAGAAGATTTTTTGGTGACCATGTTTTTTGATGATGTTTTCGGCAATTTTCGGGGGGGGATTTTCTCATAGGTCATGGAGGTTTTCATATTTACATCAATATCTCTTCAATTCTTTAGAAACACAACTTCCTCTACACTTTTTCTGCTTTTTTTGACACCTTCTTCTGCCGGATGTCCCAGGGCGATGACTGCCATTAGTTCTAGATTTTCGGGTGCGTTTAGGACTTTTGATACCTTTTCTTTACTTTTAAGAATTTCCCCCAGCCAGACTCCTCCCAGACCCAGGGCATGTATTGCGAGTAACATATTTTGGATGCAGGCACCTGCGGCTTGTACATCCTTTGTGTGATCATAACTCAGGTTTGCATCCAGAAAAACAGCAATTAAAACTGGTGCTCCTTTGATGATACTAGAATAGTGGGTAAGAGAAGCAAGAGACTTTCGGGTGCCAGAATCTTTTATAATAGCCATTTTCCAGGGCTGGTTGTTTAATCCTGAAGGAGCCCAGGTTCCTGCTTCTATGATCTGATACAATTGTTTATCTTCAACACTCTGTGATGTAAATTTCCTGGTGCTTCTCCGTGTCTTAATTAGATTAAACACAACATTATCTCCTTCTAACAGAATTGGCTTTAGCCATTATGAGTGGATAAACCCAGATTTTGAAATTAACCACGGGGGGCACAGAGATAATCCTTCTTAAATCAACAAATTACACCTTCTTCTATGGAAAATCTCTGTGGTTTTAAATGTATTATTTGGGATACAATCTTTTTCATCACTGGTAAGTTAGTACGAGACGCTTAAACGATTCAGCATAACTGAATGGTTCACCCTCAGCGAGTTTTGAACTCATCAGCTTTATCTTTTCAGGCCAATCAGGAATACGTTTAAGTTGACTCTTGTGCTTCTCCAATGCCTCAAGTTTCTTTTCCATGACATCCGTTATATCTACCACATAATCTGGAGTAGGAGGAAAGGTGAAATATAGTTCCAAAGGTGCATGAGCAGGTAGTTCCACTTCCAAAAGGGCTGGTAGAAAAAGATGATCGCGTGCCACTACCACTGCATCTACGGTGGTAAATCCAACTGCTCGGTGATCGGGATGAATCTGGTAAGGTCTCCATGGATCATGAGTTATGATGATTTCAGGCTGGAACTTTCTGATAAGAAGGGCGATTTCATTGCGGAAACCAGCATTATGCTCCAGTCCTCCATCCGCGTGTCTTAAAAAGGTAATGTCTTTAACCCCCAGTATGCTGGCTGCTTCTGTTTGTTCTTTTTCTCTTATCTCCGCTAATCGGTAGGGGCTCATTGTGATATCCTTTGTTCCCTTATCCCCTGTCGTGCAAATGATATATCGTGCCTGACAACCTCTATCTATCCACTTGATCAAAGTTCCTGCAGACGATAATTCAGCATCATCTGGATGGGCCATAATCACCAGAACCTTCTTTGCTTCTGGGAATGAGTTTTCAGCTACCATCACATCCTCCCTTTTTGTACTGATTGCTTAGAAATTCTTGGATTAGCAAATGATTCATCGACAGTGGGATAGAGTGTTTCTAGCAAAACGATACTGGATACTTGATGCTAGATAGTGGATACTGGATAAAATATGATCTGTATATGAAAATCTGGTATCCTGCATCTTTTGCACTCATTGTTGTGTAGCCAGAGTTACACGGTTTCCATCTTGGAGGCTCGCATAGAAACTTGTTCGTTTGGTTTCACTTTCAATCTTTTCCTCTAACAGAGATTGATATAACGAGATCATTTTATTAGCAATGTTTTGCCAGCTTAATTCTACTGCTCTGATTCGAGCTTGAAATCCCAATTTTCCCTTAAGGGTGGAATTATCCAGCAATACAAGTATTTTTTCTGCCAGAGCTTCTTCATTTTCCTCAGGCACTAGAAAACCTGTCAACTCATCTTGTATGAAGGAGGTAAGCCCTCCAACTTTGGAAGCGATCACAGGAGTACCACAGGCCATGGCTTCCAGAGCAACCATTCCAAAGGATTCATAGCGAGAAGGAAGAACACATGCCTCGGCAGCAGAATAGAAATAAGGCAATTGATCTTGCCTCTGGGGCCCGAGAAAGGTTACCATGTTTTCAAGTCCCAACTCTGTTGTTAATAATTTTAACTTGTGCATTTCACTATCTTTTGAGTAGGATGAGTAATCGATGTCTCCTCCAATGATAAGGAGATTTAAGTCCTGAGAGTGACTCAGCTTATTTCTTACTATAGTCATAGATTTAAGCAGGGTATCAATACCCTTCACCGGGTCAATGCGTCCCACAAAAAGGATAAATCTCTTGCAGGAAAGAGCGAGGTGAGTTTTCGATTGAGAAGGATCAAGAGGAGCAAATAAATCAGGATCTACTCCACAGGGGATTACTGATATCTTTTCAGAGGGGGCACCACAGGTCCAAATCATTTGAACTTTTTCTCTGTGGCTGGGAACTGTGATGTGGTCGGCATCTTCCACCAGTTGTTGTTCTGTCTGTAAACGTAAAGCGGGCTCTCTTTTGCCTAAAGGTTTAATCACTTTATTTTTAAAGTACCCTAAGGTGTGAAACATATGGAGAAGTGGGATTTTCCACCTTGTGCTTAACTTCACTCCAACCCAGCCGGATAACCAGTAGTGGCTATGGATGAGATTGTAACTGATTTTCTCTTCACGGGAGAATCGTTGCATAGAATTTAAAAATTCAGGCAGGTGGAACCACACCTGATTTTTATCATAAGGTGCCTCGGGTCCTGCTTTGAGATGGATGATCCTTACTCCTTTATGTAAGTTGACTATCTGTGGAATAGCAGGATTCTGTGATCTGGTAAAAATATCTATTTGTAGACCTTTCTTTGCAAGTTCCCTGCTCAGTTCACGAATGTATACGTTCATACCACCGGTTTCTTTACCACCCAGTGCAGCAAGTGGACAGCTGTGGACGCTGATCATAGCTATTCGGTACATAGATTTCTTTCTCCAGGAAGACAAAGGGTTATTGTGTAGAGATTATGGTCTTGAGCACCAAAATGATATTTATATGATTCATTTCCTCTTAAGAAATCAAACCGCTTAATTCCCCGATTGATGGCATCTTCCAGACAGTAAGTTATTATAACAATGCCTGGACTGAAGTTATAAAAGGTGGGGTCGTAAGCAGAATTATAGAGATATAAAGTATCTTGGTAATGGAAGCAGAAAAGGTATGCAACCTCCATTTCATCAAAAGATAAGACGAAAAGCTCTAACCACCCCATCCGGGAAAATTCCTGTGCTAAAGCCCTAAAGAATTTCTCCCTCAGTTCATTTAGAAAGTTGTTCTTTTTTTCAGCACTTTTGCGGAAAAGGTTTATGAAACCAGGCATTTTTTGCATTACCTGAGAATGATGATCGATCTTTCTAAAGGTTATCTTTGCTCTCTTTTCAACTCTTCTCATTTTACGTCTGATTTCATGCCTATACTTTTTGGTAAGCCGTTTGAGATATAAATCAAAATTGGAAGGAAGCTGTAGAGAGGGGGCTTTGTCTTCCAGGTTGATATCTATGTTATAATCGTTGCTGTAAGCTATTCTTTTAAAGAAGGAGAGGGTGGGGGAATGTTGCTGAAGGGAATTTAAGTAAAGAGTGGTTTTTTTATTAAGTGATGAAGCGAGGTATGGAAGCAGAGTGTGATAAAAACGGAATTCTTCACCTTTTGCTACAATAAAGTCAAGATAGTCACAAAGGTCTGAACTTCCAAGCAGCTTAAGTTTCTTTCCTTCCTTGGTCTCCTCTAAATACAAAGGAGCTATTCCACAAAGCTTTCCGCTTTCTTCACTCAATGTGATTATCCTCAAATGTCGATCCTGACTCCAATAGTTCCACCATAGCTTTTGCCATTGCCAGGTGAGAAAGGGAGTATTGGTGGAACAGAGGGTGGTGAGGTGATGCCATGGTTGTGACAGCATGTCAAAGGCAGAGGGATCGTGATATTCAGTAACGATAAGATTATTCTCACTTTCCATTTTTGTTTCTTTTAACACTGTATTCATTTGATTTGGGTTACCCCTCGTAATATGGGCTATTTCTTTCTCTTTCTATTGTACTAGTGAGTCCATGCCCGGGGTAGATGATGATATCTCCGGACAAGGGAAAGAGCTTCTCTTTAATGCTATTTAAGATATGTTTTCGGTTTGCACCAGGAACCTCTGTATTACCCGGACCTCCCGGGAAGATGGTATCACCGCTTATAAGATGTTTCCCTATCAGCATACAGACACCTCCCGGAGTGTGCCCCGGGGTGTGAATAATTTTCACTGTACATTCACCGAACTGGATGAGATCGCCATCTTTCAGATAGAAATCTGGAGGGAAAGGCAGAGTAGCACCATCTGAGGAGTGTATGCCTACCGGTGCTTGTGTTGCTTTTTTTACTTTCTCCAAGGCACCAATATGGTCAAAATGGCCATGGGTGATGAGAATGTATTTAACTTTTAATCCTTTAGAGGCATTGAGAATCTGTTCAGCATCTGCAGCAGGATCTATAATGAGTGCTTCATTGGTTTCAAGACAGATTAGCAGGTAGCAGTTGTTCTCGAAAGATCCTACCTCCAATTTTCTAAGCTTAAAATCTTCTTTTCCTACCATATGACAATATATAATTGGGTTTCAAGTTCATCTTATGAGATGTTCACTCCCCCAACAGGCAAACGCCGAGCACTATTGTGGATAAATGTGTAAGTTTTTAACTTATTAGGCTAACTTATTATTATCGAGGATGCAAGGTATAATTTTTAGGGGATTTTTTAGGGGAAAAGGAATAGTATAAAACGAAGTAATTGCTTTGTCGTTAACACTCCTCTCAATGACAAGTTCATTTTATCGTTCAACATAGTATAGGGGGGGTAAGGGAACAATGAGAATATAAGAAAACTTAAAGGAATGAAGAATCGCAGGTGCTTTATTGGATGTTAGGTTTTAATTTAAATTGTTCTTCTAACTTATCCTCCGGAGGTACAGGTGCCTTTTCATCGCTAGTTTTATCGAGTTTGATTTTCAATCTTAAGTCATTAACGCTGTCTGCATAGGCCAGAGCATTGTCGTAATTTAATCTCCCCTGTTTATAGAGATCAAAAATAGCTTGGTCAAAGGTTTGCATGCCTTCCCCAGATCCTAATGCCATAGCCTCTTTAAGGAGAGCAACTTGATTTTTATAAATTAAGTCTTTTACCCTGGGAGTATCCAAAAGGATTTCTATAGCTGCAACTCTATTCCCATCAGTAGAGGGGATGAGGCGTTGGGAGATAATTGACTTTAGATTGAGGGAGAACTGGAGAAGAATCTGTTCATGCCTTTCATGGGGAAAAAAATTCAAGATTCTTTCCATGGCTTGATTAGCATTATTGGCATGGAGCGTTGCCAGTACCAGATGCCCTGTTTCTGCAAAAGTGATAACTGCTTCCATTGTTTCTACATCCCGAATTTCTCCGACCAAAATGACATCAGGTGCTGCTCGCATTACATTTCTCAAGGCATTAGCAAAAGTGTGGGTGTCGATGCCAATTTCGCGTTGAGTAACAATCATCTTTTTATGTCGATAAACAAATTCAATAGGATCTTCAATAGTAACGATATGGCCGGTAGAATTCTCATTACGGTAATCAATCATTGCAGCCAGGGTAGTTGATTTTCCTGTCCCCGTCCTCCCTGCTATTAATACCAGACCTCTTTTGCAAAGGCTAATCTCTTTTAGTATAGGAGGTAGCCCCCATTCATCGATAGATCCAATTTCTGTTTTAATCTGGCGTATGACAAGTCCGGTTAACCCTCTTTGTCTAAAGATATTTACACGAAAACGACCTAATTCAGGATAGTGGAGTGCCAGATTCATCTCCAGGGTTTCAGCAAATTTTATTTTTTGCTTTTCGGTCATAATAGAAGCTGATATTTCCTCTGCCTGTTGAGCTGTAATTTCCTGCTCACCAAAGGGTTTGGTGATACCTTCTATGCGGAACATGGGAGGGCTATCGACTACAATATAAAGGTCAGAAGAGTTATGTTTTACCATAATAGTTAATAAGTCTCTAATATTCATATGGATCTCCTGCAAATGAGGTACTGTGAAATTACGATTTATTTATTGAGGCGCCTTTGTTAGATCTGTCAGTATGGGTTGTGCTTCTTCCGGAGAAATGAGCTTTCTCTCCAGAAGACCTTTGACTGCCATTTCCATTGTTTGCATTCCGTATTTCTGGCTGGTTTGAAGAGTAGATAAGATTTGAGCAGTCTTTGCTTCGCGAATAAGATTCTTTATAGCAGGAGTGCAGATCATAATTTCGAGAGCAGGGATTCTTCCCGTTCTGTCTGCCCGCTTTAATAGAATCTGGGAGACTACAGCATAAAGTGTTTCTGATAACATAGTTCTTATTTGAGCCTGCTGGCCTGCCGGGAAGACGTCTATAATACGATCAATCGTCTTGGGAGCACTGTTGGTATGAAGAGTGGCAAAGACAAGATGACCTGTTTCAGCAGCAGTTAGTGCCAGAGAAATGGTCTCTAAATCTCGCATCTCACCAACGAGGATCACGTCTGGATCTTCCCTTAAAGCACTTCTCAATGCATTTGCGAAACTGTTTGTGTGTTCACCCACTTCTCTTTGATTAACCAGACATCTTTTTGATTCGTGGATAAACTCTATGGGATCCTCTACAGTAATAATATGCCTGCTGAAGTTAGTGTTTATCAAATCTACCATAGTTGCCAGTGTAGTTGATTTACCAGAGCCAGTAGGACCAGTAATCAGAACCAGTCCTTTCTCCGACTTGGAAATAGATCTGCAGATTTTGGGCAATCCCAACTCATCAAAACTTTTTACTTTGTTAGGGATAGTTCTTAAGACTGCTGCTTCTCCCCTGTTTTGAACAAAAACATTTACTCTGAATCGTCCAAATTCACCAAGGGCAATGGAGAAATCAAGCTCGCGAGTTTCCTCAAAGGTTTTCCGCTGTTGGTCATTCAGAATATCATAGATCATGGTATGCACTTCTTCTTTAGTTAAAGGTTCCATGTCTATCCTTCTTATATCACCATGGATTCTGAACATGGGGGATTCTCCAGAACTGATGTGCAGGTCAGATGCACCACTTTTTATTGCAAATTTGAGGAGTTCAGTCATGTCTACTATCTTTTCTTGAACAGCTTCCATTGCTTTCTTTCTCCTTTCAAAAGGCTTAATTTGCATGATTAATTTATGAAATTCTTGTTTCCTAATATATCGGATGAAATAATTTTTTCTTCATATATTTTTTAGGAAAGTTGAAGAGATTTCCTTAAGCTGTATTGCAACATATTTTAAGAAATTATGATTGGGTGATAAAAAAGATTGAAAGTGGTTTATTTGCGATCGAAATGGAGAGGAATTTCAGCCCAGCATTTTGCGGATTGTTTTCAACTCTTCTTTGATTTCTCTTAAAATACTATGGTGATCTTTTTTACTACTGTTAAAGTCAAAGTGGAGTTGCTTTTTCCCTTTAGATTTTGTCTCTTGCATTTTTTTGCGGGCTCCGGCAATGGTGAGTTTTTCCTCATAGAGCATTCTCTTGATTTCTAAAATGATCTCTATATCGTTTTTGCGGTATATTCTTTGTTTGGATTTGGTTCTGGAAGGTTTGATGGTTTTAAATTCTGATTCCCAGTATCTTAAGACGTAAGGCTCTATTCCAGTAAGTTGGCTCACTTCACCTATCTTGAAGTATAGCCTATTAGGAATAAACTCTTTTCTTAGAGGTTTTTTATCCATAAGCTGAAGTTCAACATTTCTTATGGTTGTGGTGTGTGAAACAGCTAGAATTTTTTGTCTATGAGACAACCCTTCTATTTTGAATATTATGGATAGAAAGATGAATTATTTACTCAAAGCCTTTTTTAAAACAGGACTGGCTTTAAAGGTAAGCACCTTTCTGGCTGAGATTTCAATTTCACTTCCTGTTTGGGGATTTCTGCCTCTTCGAGTCCTTTTTTGTCGTATAACAAAATTTCCAAACCGGGAGATTTTTACTTTCTCTCCCCTTTCCAGGTTTGATTTAATAGTTTCAAAAACTAGTTCAACAATGGTATTGGCTTCTTTTTTTGACAACCCCACTTTTTCGTAGACACTCTCGATAATATCTGCCTTTGTCATTCTTCTTACCTCCTTTTACATTAAAATTAAAGTAACTCACTACAGAATTCAAAAATAATCATTTCCTTATCTCTGCGCCTAATTGCTGATAGAGAGTCTTTGCAAGTTCTTCATGCAACGCATTTACTTCTATATCAGTCAGGGTGTGATCATAAGCCTGGTATTTTAGTCGATAGGCCAGGCTTTTTTTGCCCTCCGGAATTGATTTACCCTTATAGTAATCGAAAATCCTTATTTCTTCAATAAATTTATTTTTAAACTTGTAAATTGTATCATATACATTTTGTGCTGAGATGGTTTCATCTACCACCAGGGCAATATCCCTGTAAACAGGAGGGTACTTTGGCAACTGGTGAAATTTCCCGTACTCCGAGAAATGGGGAAGCAGGGGGGAGAGAGAAATCTCAAAGAGGTAAGCCTTCTGGGATAATTGAAATTTTTCCAGCAATTGAGGGTGTGTTTCTCCCAGAATTCCCACAATTTCACGGTTAATTATGAGGTTTAAGGCTTTAAAAGGATGTAGAAGGGAACTGTCCGAACAGGGTGAAAATGAGTAGTCAGTGATGTGAAGTTCTTTTAAGAAGTTTTCCAAACATCCTTTAAGATCATAAAAATCAATGTCCCTTTTTCCTCTATTCCAGGTTTCCTCCTGATATAAACCGGTGGCAAGTGCTGCTAACATCTTTTTTTCTTGAGGAAGCTTATCTTTTTCCTGCATCAGAAAAACCTGACCCACTTCAAACAGTCTAAGGTCCAGATTTTTCTGATGGATATTTTTCTTCATGGTAGTAAAAAGACCCGGGATAAGGGTGGTCCTCATAATGGATTGCTCCTCAGTAAGAGGGTTTAGAATTTTAAGCGTTTTCAGGCGATGATCCTGGGGAGGGAGATTTAAGCAGTTCAGTTCAACCGGAGAAATAAAGCTAAAAGTGATTATTTCATGGTAGCCCTGCTGGTTCAGACTGTCTTTTGCCTTTTTCTCTAATAGTAAGGATTTATCTTCTTTTTCTGGGTAGCTGGGGGTGGGAGGCAGGGTGGCTGTTATTTTGTCGTATCCAGATAGTTGCGCCACTTCCTCAATTAAATCAATACTCTCTTTGATATCAACCCTGTACGAAGGTGGTATAGCTGTCAGCTGGTCTTCATCACTATCATGAACAGTGAAGGATAAGTCCTTTAGTGTTTGTTTGATTTCATCTCTGGTGAAATTCGTTCCCAGTATGGCATTTGTCCTTCTGGTGCTAAGGTTAATGCTTGGAGGTGGGGCAATCGGTCTGGGATAATTATCAATATGTCCCGGGTTGACTTCACCTCCTGAAAGCTCAGCAATCATCTGAGCTGCACGATTAAGGGCTACTGTAACACCATGGGGATCAACCCCCTTCTCAAACCTCTGAGAAGATTCAGTACGTATGCCCATCTTCTTTGAGGTTCTGAGTATTCCGGCAGGAGTGAAATAAGCACTCTCCAGAAGAATAGTTGTAGTCTTTGCTGAGACCTCAGTATTAAGACCACCCATGATTCCAGCAAGGGCTATTGGTTTGGATCCATCACAGATCATTATGGCATCTTCAGGGAGAGTTCTTTCCTTCCCATCCAGTGTAGTAAAGGATTCACCAGGAGTGGATCGCTTTACCACGATCTTTTCCTGATCCAATAGCTCCAGGTCGAAGGCATGAAGAGGTTGGCCCATTTCCAGAAGAAGATAGTTGGTCGCATCCACCACATTATTAATTGATCTTATTCCACAGGATTCCAATCGTCTTCTCATCCAGAATGGGGAAGAACCAATGGCAACCTGAGAGATGATGCAGGCTGAGTAGCGGGGGCAGAGATCCGGGTCTTCAATAGTTACTGAAGTGAGTCGGTTAATATCCTCGCCTTTTTCCTTGATATTTATGGAGGGTAAGCTAACAGTTTGGTGGGTAAAGGCAGCAACCTGCCGGGCAATACCTATGATACTCTGACAATCTGGACGATTTGGTGTCAAGCTCACCTCAAGAATATAGTCTTCAAGTCCCAGGGCCGGGGCAACAGGTTGCCCTACTTTCATGCTTGATGGGAGTATCATGATGCCTGATTCATCATTTCCTAAAGCAAGTTCAGTTTCAGAACAGAGCATTCCCTGTGAGAACTCACCACGAATTTTCGCTTTTTTTATGGTAATGCCGCTGGATAGTTTAGTGCCAATCTGGGCAAGAGGCACTTTATCGCCTGGTTTAATATTAGTTGCTCCACAAACTATAGAACAGGTGTCACTTCCAGTATCAACATTACATAACGATAATTTATCTGCATTAGGATGGGGATTTACAGAAGTAATCTGGCCAACCACAACGCCATCAAGACCATCACCTATCTTAACAACATTTTCAACCTCAATACCGGCCATGGTAAGGAGATCGGCCAGTTCTTCTGGGTCAAGGTCAATGGAAATGTAATCTTTTAACCAGTTAAAACTTACCTGCATGGTTTATCAGTCTTTGACATGGAGATTGTTATTACGAGTTACGTGTTGTACTACTTTCATTATTAGAAGCATTCGTTTTTAACATGTCCCGTTTTGTTTTTGGTTATACTTCTTGGTTCAGTTTTTTCTCTTCTACCTTCGTGCCCCTTCGTGAGCTGGTTCAGAACTCTTATTGTGCTTCGTGGTTCAGAATTGCTCCAGGAATCTTACGTCGTTCTCGAATAACAACCGTATATCGTCAATGCCATATTTTAACATGGCAATTCTTTCGATTCCCATACCAAAGGCAAAGCCGCTGACCTTCTGAGGGTCATATCCCACCATTTTAAATACGGCAGGGTGAACCATTCCCGATCCCAGTATCTCTAACCATCCAGAACCAGAACATACCCTGCATCCTTCACCTTCACATATGACACATTGAATGTCTACTTCTGCGCTTGGTTCAGTAAAGGGAAAGAAACTGGGGCGAAATCTGATGGCACTGTCTTCCCCAAACATCCGGTGGGCAAATACTGCAAGGATACCCTTTAAATGGCTGAATGAAATATCCTTACCTACCATGAAACCTTCTATTTGGTGAAACATGGGGGTGTGAGAAACATCTGAATCACGGCGATAGGCCTTTCCTGGAGAAATAATACTAACGGGAGGTTTTAACTTCTCCATGATTCTGATTTGTACGGGAGAGGTATGTGTTCTCAGCAGCACCTCTTCTGTTATATAAAAGGTGTCATGCATATCTCGAGCGGGGTGATCCCTGGGGATGTTTAGGGCTTCAAAGTTATAGAAATCAAGTTCTACTTCCGGCCCCTCTGCTATCTGAAATCCCATCGTGGTAAATATTGCTGTAATCTCATTGGTGACCTGGGTGATGGGATGTTTTTTCCCTGCAGAGAATCTACTTCCCGGCAGGGTGATATCCAGGGTTTCCTCTTGGAGGATCGCTCTCCTTTTCTTTTCACTAACTATTTTAAGGGTTTGATTAATTTGGCGATCTATAGAGTTCTTTGCCCGATTGATTAATTGACCAACTATGGGCCTTTCTTTTTCAGAGAGCGTTACCAGCTGCTTGATTAGAAGAGTAAGTTTACCTTTGCGCCCCAGAAACTGGGTTCTTACCTTTATGATCTGGTCTTCATCTTCTGCAGTTGCCAAAGCACTTTCAACTTCGGCAGATAATTGCTCAAGCTTTTCTTTCATGACAGTATGGCGGGTAAATATGAAGGAGTCTATATATTTTCTTTTGCTATACTGGAAATCTTGGAGAATACTTGGGGATCTGATACGGCCAGATCAGCCAGCAGCTTTCTATCGATTATGACGTCAGCCTTTTTAAGCCCTTTGATAAATTGACTGTAGGTGAGGTCGTTAAGTCTGGTGGCAGCATTGATTCTACTGATCCATAAACTGCGAAAATCTCTCTTTCTCGTTCTCCTGTCTCTATAGGCATAATTTAATGATCTCTCAACTGCTTCCCTGGCAGTCTTATAGAGAATGCTACGGGCACCCTGATATCCCTTGGCCTGTTTTAAGATCTTTTTTCTTCTTTTTCTTGCTTTTACTCCTCTCTTAACTCGCGGCATTTTAAAAAACCCTTTCCTTAGACTTTTTGTAATTGATTTTTCACTATTCTCTAATTAAAGATTGGGTATCAACCTCCTAATAGCTTTAGTATCAGCTTTGTCGATAAATCCACCTTTTCGAAGGGATCTCTTCCTTTTGGGGGATTTTTTTGTCAGGATATGACTGGCATAGGCTTTATTCCTTTTTATTTTCCCTCCCTTGGTTCCCCCAAATCTTTTAGCAGCGCCTCTATTAGTTTTTATTTTCGGCATAAACTTACCTTTCTCAATCTCCGCTGTTTATTCAACGGAGAATTAGCACAGATTTCTTAGAAATTACACATTGATTGTAAAATGTAAGGGATATTGCTTAGTGCTCCGCTTCGCAAATACAATAACGCATTTTGATAACTTACCTAGCGAAGCTTCGCCTCAAACCGACGAGACTTCTAAGATACTAGTTACTGGATGCTTGATGCTGGATAAAAGATGTTAAGTCGTTTTTTTGCCAGAATCCAGTATCTCTTTGCAAAATGTATCGTTGATTAAACCTACTCAAATGCTTAAGTTTTCTGACTACACTAGACGACTAGTTCGTCATCGTACTTATGAATCGACTGGCTTAGCTTTGGGAGCAAGCAGCATAGTCATGTTTCTTCCTTCCAGCTTGGGAAGTTGTTCAACAACTCCAACATCGTTTGTTTCTTCTGCAATCCTGTCTAATACCTCTTTACCCAATTCAGGATGAGTAATCTCTCTTCCTCGGAAGATGAGGGATATTTTAGCTTTATCCCCATTAGAGAGGAACCTTTTGATATGACGTACCTTAAACTGGAGATCATGTTCGTCTGTCTTGGGTCTTATCTTGATCTCCTTAATATGAATTATGGTTTGAGAATGTTTCTTCTTTGCCTGATTAAGTTTTTTACTCTGCTGGTACTTAAACTTGCCATAGTCCATGATTCGGCACACTGGTGGAGAAGCATTAGGTGATACCTCAACCAAATCACAGCTTTCATCCTTTGCAATTTTTAAGGCCTCGGACAGAGGAATGACGCCTATCTGGTTTCCCCCAAGATCTATAACCCTTACTTCTTTGCTGGTGATCTTTTCGTTAATCCTTAACTTTTTGGCTATATTTTTCACCTCCTTTGATGTTAAATAAGTTTAATGGAATATTTCTTAGTTAGCTACTCCAATCTGCCTTCCCCACTGGTAGGGGAGGGCTTCGATGGGAGTAAAACCAGGAATATTTATCCTGGGAATTGGGATTCTTTTTCGATCAGGGAAACAAATTCATTCAATGGCATTAATTTTAGATCCTCACCGCTGCGATGTCTGGGGGAAACTCCCCCTGTTTGTGCTTCTTTATCACCAATTATCAGCATATAGGGGATTTTTTGCAACTGGGCTTCTCTGATCTTAAGTCTTAAGCTTTCATTTCTGAAGTCCTTCTCCACCCGAATATAGTGAGAAAGTAGCTGGTTAAATACATCTTCTCCAAAAGAGATATGTTTATCAGTGATCGTTAGGACAATACACTGCACAGGAACAAGCCAGGTAGGAAATGCCCCGGCATAGTGTTCAATAAGCACTCCCATGAATCTTTCCAGAGAACCCAGTATCACCCGATGTAACATTACAGGCCGGTGTTTCTCACCATCTTTGCCGATATAGTTCAAATCGAATTTTTCTGGCAGAGAGAAATCGCACTGGATAGTAGCACATTGCCACTTTCTGTCAAGCACATCTTTTAAGGTGACGTCTATTTTAGGACCATAGAATGCCCCCTCTCCTTCATTTATTTGGTAGGGACTGTTGTTTTCATCTAAAACCTTTTTAAGAGCGGAAGTGGCTTTTTCCCAATCTTCATTACTCCCAATTGATTTTTTGGGGCGGGTACTCAATTCCATCTCAAAATCAAAGTCAAATATTTTCATTACATCTGCTACAAAATCAATAATTGCCTTGATTTCCTGGTCCAACTGTTCAAGGGTACAGAAGATGTGAGCGTCATCCTGCGTGAATTCTCTAACCCGGGAGAGTCCGTGCAATACTCCTGCCCGTTCATGGCGATGGACCGTGCCCAATTCAAAATATCTCAAAGGCAGATCTCGATAGCTTCTAATCTTGGATTGGTAGATAATCATATGAGCAAGACAGTTCATAGGCTTAAGCCCATATTTTTGTTCATCAACTTCCGTAAAATACATATATTCTCGATAGTTTTCTAAATGACCTGACTTTTTCCACAAATCCACTTTTAAGATTTGAGGCCCTTTTGCCAGTTGATATCCCCTCTTTAGATGCTCTCTTACTTCAAAGTCCTCAAGAATCCTTCTCAGCTGGGCGCCTTTAGGATGATAAATGATAAGCCCAGCTCCTACCTCTTCGTTAAAACTGAAGAGTTCAAGTTCTTTTCCAAGCTTTCTGTGATCTCTCTTCTTTGCTTCTTCCAGGTGATGTATATACTGGTCGAGCTTTTTCTGATCAGCAAAGGCAGTTCCATAGATACGTTGCAGCATTTTCTTTTTCTCATCTCCACGCCAGTAGGCTCCAGCAACACTGGTTAATTTAAATGCTTTTATCTTTCCAGTGGAAAGGAGATGAGGTCCCCGGCAAAGATCGGTGAAATCACCCTGGGAATATACAGTAACTTTCTCATCAGGAATTTCTTCCAGCAACTCTACCTTATATAATTCCCCTTTGTCTTCATATAATTTTAGAGCCTCTTCTTTTAATAATGCTTCCCTTTTGATGGGGAGATTTTGTGTAATAATCTCCCTCATACGAGCCTCAATCTTTTCTAAATCTTCTGGTGTGAAGGTTCTTTCGTAATCAAAGTCATAGTAGAAACCATTTTCAATAGAAGGCCCGATGCTTATTTTAACTCCGGGATAAAGCTCCTGAACTGCCTGAGCCATGACATGAGAGGTAGAATGCCTTAAGATGTCCTGCCCTTCCTCGGAGTCTAAACTGATAAATTCAAGCCTTGCGTCCTCCAGGAGTGGTGAGTTTGAATCCAGTAGATTTCCATTAACTTTAACAGCCGTAATGGAAGAGGGTGCACCTCCCTTTATTTCAATAATTTTTGAAATGGACATTCCTTTAGGATAGGTTGCTGACTCCCCATCAGGGAATGTTACCTTGACCAGCTCTTCTTGTGACATCTCTTTGCCTTAATAAGTAAAAAATAATGAAAGTTTGCTTATAACAATAAAAAGCAATAAAAGGCACCACAAAAAGTGCTCTTCATGATGCCTCAAAGGGTGGTAGGCACGGGCGGTTTCGAACCGCCGACTTCTACCGCGTCAAGGTAGCGCTCTCCCCCTGAGCTACGTGCCTGTAATCTGTTAAAAGACATTCCAGACAGGTTAGTTAATATCAATTTAATTAATTTTTGTCAAGAAAATTATTTAGTTAGGATAATATGGTTAAGCCATTGACAGGCTGTTATTCAAAGTCCGTCCTTAAGTCTTAAGGTCGGGTTTCTCAAGATGCCATTTAGTATGTTGCTCATAGGCATGGGAGACCTTAAGTAATTTTTCCTCTTCAAAGGAATTGGCCAGCAACTGGAGTCCTATGGGCATCCCACTGCTGCTAAATCCACAGGGAAGGGAGATGCCTGCAATACCTGCCAGGTTAGCAGGTATGGTAAAGATGTCTGAAAGGTACATCTTAAGGGGATCATCTGCCTTTTCGCCAATCTTAAATGCAGGAGTAGGGGTGGTGGGAGTGACAATTACATCGCATTCTCTAAAAGCCTTTTCAAAATCATTGCGAATAAGGGTCCTAACCTGAGAAGCTTTTTTGTAGTAAGCATCGTAGTAGCCTGCAGATAGTGCATAGGTTCCTAACATAATACGGCGTTTTACCTCTGTGCCGAATCCCTCTGAACGGGATAGTTTGTACATATCCAGTAATCCTTCACTCTCACTGGTGCGGTACCCATACTTCACACCATCGTAGCGAGCAAGGTTAGAACTGGCTTCTGCCGGGGCAATCAGATAGTAAACTGCTACAGCATATTCTGTATGGGGGAGAGAAACCTCTTTGATTTCCATACCCAATCCTTCCAGTACCTTGATTGCTTCTTTGACCGTTTGCTCAACCTCCTTGTCTATCCCCTCTATAAAATATTCCCTGGGGATACCTGCAGCCATTCCCTTAACCTCTTTACCCAGAACCTGTGTATAATCGGGAACCCCGACATTTACTGAAGTTGAGTCCCGGTGGTCATATCCGCATATTTCATTCAACAAGATAGCGGTGTCTTTAACATCCTTTGTCATAGGACCGATCTGGTCCAGAGAAGAAGCGAAGGCTACTAAACCAAACCTGGAAACTCTCCCATATGTTGGTTTTAACCCCACCATGCCACAACAGGCAGCAGGTTGTCTGATTGATCCACCGGTATCGGTACCCAGAGCACCAATGCATTCATCTGCAGATACGGCCGCGGCAGAGCCGCCACTGGAACCTCCGGGGACACAGTCCAGATCCCATGGATTTCGAGTGGTTCCAAAATAGGATGTTTCTGTGGAAGAACCCATGGCGAATTCATCCATGTTGGTACGTCCTACAAAGACGGTGTCTTTTTCTTTCAACCTTTTAATTACTGTAGCGTCATAGGGAGCAATAAAATCTTCTAATATCCTGGATCCGCAGGTAGTTCTAACCCCTTTAATACAGAGAATATCTTTGATGGCTAAAGGAATTCCCGTTAAAGTGTTTACTTTACCCTGCTTTATGTTTTCATCTGCTCTTTTTGCCTGCTCCATTGCCAGTTTATGAGTAACTGTGATATAAGAATTAACCTTTTCATCTATCGATTCCATTCTTTTAAGGACAGACTCAGTGGCTTCCTTCGAGCTCACTTCTCTTTTCTTGAGTAATTCGTGTAACTCATGGATAGTCAGACTGTATAATTCCACTATTAACCTCCGGGCTTTCCTCTCGTTATTCAATCACTTTAGGAACTTTAAAACACCCCTTTTCCTTCGCTGGTGCATTTTTTAGCAGAAGATCTTTATCAAAAAGTTCTTCTGCCGCATCATCGCGGAAAACACTGTTTAGTACTACCGCATGGGATGTAGGTTCAATACCACTTGTATCCAAATCCTGCAGTTTGTCAAAGTATTCTAAGATGTTGTTCATTTGATGCATGAACATCTCAAGCTGTGCTTCATCGAATTTAAGCCTGGCCAGTTGAGCTACATGTTCAACCTCTTTCCTATCAATCTTCACTTTATCCTCCCGGTTCAAACAATGGTTGGGATGCTCGTTATCACAACAACAAACTACTCAAACAGGCCATAAGCCGGGTTCTGTTCCTGAATCTGATGATACAGGCAATGGCCATTCATCTGGGATACCTGTTGCCAGGTACCTCTAGCGACCTACCCGGGAGCTTCAGGCGGGCTACCTGACGAGATGGTATACATCTCAATGCTCCTCTATTTGGTCTTGCTCCAGGCGGGGTTTGCCAAGCTATCCCAATCACTTGAGATACTGGTGAGCTCTTACCTCACCTTTTCACCCTTACCCTTCGACATGCTCAGGGCGGTATATTTTCTGTGGCACTTTCCTTATCCCGAGGATGTGGGGACAGTCGTTATTAACGACCACCTTGCCCTCTGGAGCCCGGACTTTCCTCCAGTTCCTGTCTTTTTGGAACCAGCGACCATTTAGCCTGTTTGAGTAGCTAGTAATTAGTATTGCTGGGGATTTTTTTCTAAACGAATCAGTTTTCCCAGTAAGGGTGTTTCTAATGAAACGCTACTGGATGCTGGATAAAATACGAATTTAAATATGCACATCCAGTATCCAGTCTTATTATCTCAAGGCGCTGAATTCAATAATACTTATTTTGTTCATCGATTGCCAGATTGGCTAACTTATCTGCTTCCCTGTTTTTTCGCCTGTCGATGCAGATGATATCATATTGTATAAAGTTTGATAAGAGCTTTTTCGCTTCGCTTGACAGAATCCTCATCTTTCTATCTCGTACTTTGTAGATTCCTTTAATCTGCCTTACTATCAGCTCAGAATCGGAGAAGAGGTGAACGATGTCAGCCTTTAATTCCAGAGCTTCCTTAAGTGCTATAATGAGAGCTAGATATTCAGCGACATTATTGGTGGTATTACCTAAATATTTTTTCGTTTTTCTAATAATTCCTCCAGCTTCATTATATATAATAATACCTGCACCAGCTTCACCGGGATTTCCCCTCGATGCCCCATCAGTATAGATATACAGATGTTTTGAAGGCAAAATATCTTTTATGGGAGCTTCTCTTTTTTCAATCATCTTATTGAGGCTGGGGTTGTGTGACTTCCGATACTGCTTCATGGTTTTTTTCCCAGTAGAGGATGCGACTGCAATGGGGACATTTGATTATCACTTGACACTTCTTAACTTCATTAAACATTTGAGGAGGGATGTTCATATGGCATCCTTGACAACAACTGTCTTCCACAGGAACAACAGTGAGTTCTGAACGTTTTTGTTTTATCTTTTTGTAAATATCCAATGATTCTGATTTTATCTGTGATACAATTTCATCATTAACTTTTTTTTGTTCTTCTATCTCTTTTTTACACTCTTCTATTTGCTTTTCTAATGCCTCCTTCTCCTCTTCTGTTTTTTCTACAGTAAGCTTAAATTGGGATTTTATTTTTTCCAGATTTCTCTCTATCTGGTCGCTTTCTTCCATGATGATGAGAATCTCTTCTTCTATCTTTAAATTTTGCTTTTCTATAGTTTCTATTTCCTTTAAGGATGCCTTATACTCTTTATTAGTTTTTACGACTGTTAATCTTTCCCTGGTTTTCCGAACTGTTTCCTCCTCTATGGCCAGGGCCTGTTCCTTTCTGATCCTCTTTTTTTTGACTTCTTCCAATTTTTTTTCTTTTGATTCGAATTCTTTCCTTTCTTTTTCAAGGGCATCTTCCAGCTGCTTTATCCTTTGAGGATGTTCTTCCTGCATTTTCTGTGCTTTTAGAATAGCTAAATCACATGTTTGTAGCTTAACCAGCAGTTCTAATTGATTTTTCAATGTTTTCCTCCTTACTTGTTTTTAAAACCTCACCGAAGAGGGTACAGAGACTTCTTTAAATTATCCAATGTGTTCTCTGTGGTTTATTTCCTCCTGGAAGATCAGGAATAAAAAATGCACCCGATGGGGGTGCATTTTTTATTCTTCCTGTCTGATTGGGAACAGAAAAGGTTGAGTAGCTATTTAGATTATAGTTTTCCATGTGATTCCTTCTGGTGGGCTCACCAGGGTTCGAACCTGGGACCTTCCGGTTATGAGCCGGTGGCTCTACCAACTGAGCTATGAGCCCACATCTGTAATTTTTTAACGTTCAACAAATGTCCTCAGCTTTTTACTCCTGCTGGGATGTCTCAGTTTGCGCAATGCCTTCGCCTCGATCTGCCTGATTCTCTCTCTGGTTACATCGAAATCCTGCCCAACCTCCTCAAGTGTATGGTCTGCCTTTTCACCTATGCCAAACCGCATCCTTAACACCTTTTCCTCCCTTGGAGTTAAGGTGGATAACACCTTTTTGGTCTGCTCATGCAAACTGCGGTTGACGGCGGCATCTCCAGGAGGGGCAACCTTTTTATCTTCGATGAAGTCACCCAGATGGCTGTCTTCCTCTTCCCCAATGGGAGTTTCCAGAGATATAGGTTCCTTTGCGATTTTCAGAACTTTTCTCACTTTATCAAGAGGAAATTCAATCTTCCTGGCAATCTCCTCGGGAGTTGGTTCTCTTCCTACCTCTTGAACCAGATGACGCGAAGTTCTAATCAACTTGTTGATAGTTTCAATCATGTGGACAGGAATTCTGATAGTTCTTGCCTGATCTGCGATAGCTCTGGTGATGGCTTGCCTGATCCACCAGGTAGCATAGGTACTGAATTTATAACCCCGCTGATATTCAAATTTATCAACAGCCTTGATAAGACCTATATTTCCCTCTTGAATCAGGTCCAGGAATTGTAATCCTCGATTTGTATACTTCTTTGCCAGGCTTACTACCAGTCTTAAATTAGCCTTTACCAGTTCATCCTTGGCAAGCTTTGTTTTGATTTCACCCTCATCGAGGGATTTGACGGCCCTCTTTAGTGATGGAGCATCGAGTGTGGATTCAGCTTCAATTCGTTTAATTTTCTTTCGGGCACTTTTTATCATCTTCTCATATTCTGATAAATCTTCCTTAGAAATACCTGTTTTCTTAACTATCTTCTTTTCTTCCTGACGACCCTTTTTTATCTGACGAAATAACTTCTTCAGCTCTTCCAGTGGGATACCTGTACTTTCTGTACATTGGATAATTTCTCTTTCGGCTTTTTCTAACCTTACAAGAAAATGCTTTAATTTTTGCGTAACCTTTTCGATCTGGACATCGTTAATGTTTATTTGTTGTATTAAAGAAAATATCTTTTCAGATTTTTGATTAATCTTCTTTTCCAACTCCCTTTTTTTTGCCTCACTCAAGTTTCTCTGAGCAAGTTTCTTTTGTAACTCCAGCTGCTTTTGTTCACTTCTTCTAATCTTCTCTATTGAGGAAAGGAGCTTCTTTTTGTAATGTTCTTCATCAACATCTATTTCTTCATTATCCAGGTCTCTTATAATTTCTCTCACCGATATCTTATCGGATTTGAGTTTTTCTCCTATGCTGATAAGTTCCCTGATGATGAAAGGTGCATTTAAGGCAACATCAGCAATCTCCTTTTCACCTTCTTCTATGCGTTTTGCAATTTCTACTTCTTCGTCGCGGTTGAGAAGTGATACAGAACCCATCTCCCTGAGGTACATCCTCACTGGATCATTGATCTTCTCAAAAGGGGCCTGCTGCAGCCCTCTTTCAGCTTCAATTCCTATCTCTTCTGAGGTTTTTTGAAGCTTACTCTTAGATATTCTTACTTTTTGAGTCCCTTCAACAACTTCTATGTCCATTTCCCCAAACATGATCATTAGATCATCAATCTGATCTGGAGAAACAACGTCTGAAGGTAAAATACTATTGACCTCTTCATAGGTTAAGAATCCTTTCTCTTTCCCCATGTCAATAAGTTGATTTACTTGATCAACTGTATTTTTCTTTGGCATCAGCACCATACTCCTTATTATTTACTGAGAGTGAATAGAAAATTGATCTGAGGTGTATTGTTTTCTTCGTTCTAATAGTTCCTGCTTGTGTAACAGGAATTTCTGCATTGCGTTTTCATCCCTTTCCTGTTCGGCTTTTTTTATCTTTGTGTTCACGAACTGGATTTCCTTTTTTATGCTTATTTCTTTTAACCTTTGGACACTGTCTTTTAGGGCCTTGGTAATATCAATTATACTCTCCCCTTTGATAGCAAGTCTGGTGACAATATTTTTCAGGTCCTCTTCTTCCAGGCGATTAACTAACAAGTCTGGTTTTATCGACTGATTATTATCGAAGCACTCTATGATAAAAAGCAAGAGTCGCTTCAATTTTGGTTCTTTGAAATCACCTGCTATCTGTGCCTCTTTTGCCTGTGGAATTACCTCAGGATGCAAGATCATCAGCTGCAATAAGAGTTCTTCTGCCCTGTGCTGACTTGAAGCCTTTATGAATAGTTCTTGTACTTCAGACTTTTCTGCTTTTTTTGCGTGAATCTCAGCTCTGGTTATATTTTCTGCAACGTTTATCTGTTGAGATAACTTCTGAATGTAAAGATTCCGTTCTGTGGTATCACTCAGTTTTGACAGGAGAGGAGACACCTGTTTTATAATACTGAGTTTGCCGTTTATAGCTGATGTATCATTTTGATCAATTATTTTATCGATAAAAAATCCCATCAAGGGAGCGGCCTGTTCTAACTTTTTTCTGAATCCGTCCTCTTTTTCCCTTTGAATGAATGTGTCAGGATCAACGCCCGGGGTAAGCAGTAAAACCTTTGGAGAAATCCCGTTCTCCAGAAAAAGAGGCAATGATTTGATAGTTGCTTTGATCCCAGGCGTATCACTGTCAAAAGCAACAGTGATATTGCGGGTAAATCTCTTAAGCAGTTTTATTTGTCCATCTGTCAAAGCGGTTCCCAGGGTAGCAACCACATTTTTTATGCCGTATTGATGAAGGCTCAAGAGATCAAAATTCCCCTCTACCAAAATGACGAAGTCCTCTTTCCGAATAAAAGGTAGCGCTACATTTAAACCATACAGACTACTGCTTTTTTTATATATAATAGAATCCGATGAATTTATATATTTTGCAATGTCCTCCTCAATTGCTCTACTGCCAAAACCTATTACTCTCTGATTATAATTGGTAATAGGAAAGATAATCCTATTCCTGAAAGCGTCATAAAATTTGTTTGTTTTACCAGATTTGAGGAGTCCTAACTTTTGTGCCAGTTCAAGAGGCACCTTCCTTTTATTTAAGAAATTGAGCAATCCATCCCAAAGAGGTGATGCAAATCCCAGTTTGTGCTCTATGATTATCTCTTTTGATATTCCCCTTCCAGTCAAATATTTTCGTGCCTTTCCCCCCCCCTCTGTCTTAAGAAGACTACTGTAATATTCAGCCACTAACCCATTAACATTAAAGAGCTTCTCCTTTTCTCCCATTATTTTTTTTTGGGTGGGAGAATACTCTTTTTTAGGTAGTTGAATACCACATCTTTGAGCCAATTTTTTTGCTGCTTCTGGGAAGGTAAGATGTTCAAATTTCATAAGGAAAGTAAAAACATTACCACCCGTACCACATCCAAAGCAGTAGAAGATCTGTTTTGCTTCACTTACGGTAAAAGAGGGTTCATTTTCAGAATGAAAAGGGCATAACCCCCTGTAATTTGCACCGGTTTTTTTTAGAGGAACGAATTCAGATATTAATTGTACTATATTGCAGGATTCTTTTATTTCTGCTATCTTGTCATCAGGAATGTAGGTTGACAAAGGTGATAACCCCGTCTGTTTATCAAATACCGTAAAGTGTACAAATTAAAAAAGCAAGAAAGCCGGATACCATATGCGCTTTTCAAGATGTGCCGAAAAAACGAGAATAAAAAGTGGTAGATTAAGAAAATTTAAAATGTGATAATAATTAAAAACCTCTAATTATACATTACATAATATTTTTGTCAAATAATAAATAATATATTTTATTTTTTTATTCAATATTGATGATGGTGTTTTTTCATAACTATTAGATAAATATAGATATTTTTATTATAAAGCATTAATGGCCTTTATCCACTATTGAGTCAAACTCTTCTGGAAATCTTTTTCCCATCTCCTGTTTCATGAAATTTTCTATTTCTGAATCTGTTCTGAATTGATCAATGATTTTAACAAACTCCTGAGAGTCGCTGTAAGTTATTGATCTTAACACCTTTTTTATTCGTAAAATACAAAGAGGATTCATGCTGAGTTCGTCTATGCCTAAGCCTAAGAGAATGGGAAGATAGAGGGTGTCCCCGGCCATTTCTCCACACATTACTACTTCGATCCCATTACTATGAGCTGATTCTACTACAGTTTTTATAAGTCTGATTACCGCGGGGTGGAGGGGATTGTAAAGATAGGAAACGTGTTCGTTTACTCGATCTATAGCAAGCGTGTATTGAATAAGATCGTTGGTTCCTATGCTGAAAAAGTCGACTTCTCTGGCTAATAGATCTGCAATAGTTGCTGCGGAAGGAATCTCAATCATGATCCCTATTTTTATATCTGGATTAAAAGGAATTCCCTTCTTCTTCAGTTCATCCTTTAATTCTTCTAAAATCTCTTTTATCTGGAGAATTTCCTGTATTCCTGAAATCATGGGGAAGAGGACTCTAAGTTCTCCAAAGTCACTGGCTCTGAGTATTGCCCTTAGCTGGGTCTTAAAAATATTTACCTCTTTTAAGCAAAACCTGATTGCTCTTAATCCCATAACGGGATTCATTTCCTCTGCCAGGTTAATGCGGGAAAGAAATTTATCACCACCTATATCCAGAGTTCTAATGGTTGCTGGATGAGGGAAAACCGTTTCAATTACCTTTTTATAAATGTTGAAGTGTTCTTCCTCAGACGGCAGTTCTTTCCGATTGAGATAGAGAAACTCAGTACGGTAGAGACCAATGCCTTCTGCTCCATGTTCAAGAACGGAGGACAGTTCCTCAATGAGTTCGATGTTTGCTAATAGTTTGAGATGAAAACCGTCCGGCGTTTCTGCCGGGAGGTCTTTGTATTTGAAGAGTTCCTTTTTTAGCTGTTCATATTTTTGCTTTTTTTCAGAATATTTCCTCAGGGTATCAACCGATGGTCTTATGATTACCACTCCAATGGTTCCATCTACAATGATGGTATCATCGTTATCAACCTCTTGAGTAATCTTTTCCAGGCCAACCACCGATGGAATCTCCAGCGCCCGTGCCATAATAGCAGTATGTGAGGTCTTCCCCCCGGCATTGGTTACAAATCCCATCACCACACCTACATCCAGGTTAGCAGTATCAGCGGGGGAGAGATCATGAGCAACAATGATGGATTCTTCTTTCATTTTTGAGAGATCCTGCCGTTTTTTCCCCAGGATGTTTCTTGTTATTCGTTCACCAATATAGTCGATATCCGTCTTTCTCTCTTTTAAATATTCATCTCCCATATCGTCAAAGCTCTTGCTCAGTTCAATGATACTATCTCTGACCGCTGAAGCAGCATTAATCTTTTTCTCCTTGATAGTACTGATAATGTTTTCGGTGAGTAGTTTATCTTCTAAGATGAGTATCTGGGCATCAATGATGTAACCTGCTTCTTTGTGTTTTTTGTGCTCAACCTCTTTTTTTACAGTAAGCAGCTGTTGCTTTGATTCATTGAGAGATAGTTTGAATCGTTTGATCTCCTGGTTAATTTCTTCTTCGGTGTTAATCGGAATAGTGAATACCTCGATCTCACTGGGGTCGAAAAGGAAGACTTTCCCTATGATGATACCGGGAGAAACTCCTATGCCCTTAAGCAGAAGATCGCTTTTCCTTGATTCCATGATTTACGTTTCCTTGAAGTTGTCAGTAATCAATCTTTCCAGTTCTTCTAAGGCTTGATCAGCATCATTGCCACAGGCTTTGATGGTAATTTTAGAGTTTTTAGTCACATTTAATGTAGTTATTCCAATGATGCTCTTCCCGTCAACCTTCACCCCGTCTTTTTCTACAGTGATATCAGCTTCGTATTTGTTTGCTGTTTTTACCAGTAATCCTGCTGGCCTTAAATGAAGACCAAGTTCGTTTTTAATGATAAAATCTTTGGTTTTTTCATGAACTTCTACCATATTTCATACTACCTGTCAATGTAAGTGGTCTTTAAGAGGAAGGGTCTCCAGAAACCAGAATGGTGATTTCCCCTTTAATGGTTTTATTTTTTAAGAGTTCTATGACTTCAGAGGTTTTTCCACGAATTATTTCCTCGAAAACCTTAGTCAGCTCTCTGGCAATAGCAATTTTTCTGTCTCCCAGTACCTCTAAAAGGTCTTTTAATGTTGAAAGCAATCTTCGCGGTGATTCGTAAAGGATTAAAGTTCTTTGTTGGTCTTTTAAAGAGAGAAAAAAGTTACGTCTTTTACCGGATTTGCGGGGTATAAATCCTTCGAAGATGAAGCTATTGGTAGGGAGACCCGAGGCACTTAAGGCAGAAATTAGAGCTGTTACACCAGGAATAGGAACAACCTGGATATGGTTTTCTATGGCGAGCTTTGTAAGTTTATAGCCAGGGTCAGAAATGGTAGGTGTACCAGCTTCAGAAACCAGAGCAATATCCTTCCCCCTTTTTAATTGGGATATGAGGGATTGTGCTTTTTTAAAACTAGTATGTTCAAAATAGCTGGTGAGGGGGGTTTTGATTTGATAGTAATTGAGTAGTTTCTTTGTCCTTCTGGTATCTTCGGCGGCAATGAGATCAACTTCTTTTAAAATTTTTAGTGCCCTGAGTGTTATGTCTTCCAGGTTTCCTATGGGAGTGGATACGATGTATAGTGTGCCCAATATGGCTTCTAAGTTATTTTGTTTCATTGAACCAAACTAGGTGCCCTGGCAAACAAGACGCTGGATGCTAAATCATAGAGAAAAAAATATCCAGTATCCAGTATCACTTTGATAATTGCATTATGTCCTAAAGTTCACCAAACCATTTGATAAGAAAACTAATTTCTAATAAGTAAAGCTATCACCTTTTATTCAATTTATCAAACGGATTTTACCCCGTTAGAAAAGAGTTCTGCCGTTTATGTCAAGCTTAGAAAAAGATAATAAGTTTGAGTAAGGCTAGAAACCCTGACCAGGTTTTCTAGCGGGGTTTAAGTTTCTCAATTGATTGCAATGAAATAGAGGTTGTAAGGGGTGGTTTTTTTGTGGTATATGGGGACAAACAAAAAGATATTGGATACTGGATAAAAACAAAATGTATATACCTAGCATCAAGAATTAAGCATCCAGAATCTAGTCAGCTCCAAAGAAGCTAACTTCTTGTGCACTATCTTAGTTGAGGGTGGATGAATGTTTGGTGGGGGAATCTTACTGGTTATAGGTGGGTATCTGGCTGGATCTATTCCTACTGGGGTGATCCTATCTAAACTCTTTGGTACAAAGGATATTCGTCAGGAGGGAAGTGGGAATATTGGAGCTACTAATGTGTATCGGGTATCAGGGGCAAAGCTGGGCATCTTTACACTGCTGGGGGATGTATTGAAAGGATTTATTCCCGTTGCCCTGACCTGTTCCCTGATGGATAGTGAGATGTGGATTGCGGCAGTAGCTTTCTTTACCTTTCTTGGTCACCTTTTTCCCATCTTCCTTAAGTTTCGCGGGGGGAAAGGAGTTGCAACCGCTTTAGGCATTTTTTTAGTGATTGCACCACTTATGGTTCCATGCGTGATCATCGTTTTTATTCTGGTGGTTATGATGTGGAAATACGTTTCTCTGGGGTCTTTGGTTTCATCGGCGATACTGCCTGTTTTCCTTTGTGCGGCGGGTTACAATATTGTTTATGTAAACTTAAGTCTCTTCATAGGATGCCTGATCTTTTACCGTCATTGGGAAAATATTAGAAGGTTGCAGGAAGGGGTGGAGAAAAAGATATCAAGGACTAAGAAATGATTTTAATCCCTAAATCTCTGATGACTTGTTTCGAAATTAGACCTGTCCCGTTAAATGAGGTTTTGTATTATTTAACTGGGGTATTCGGATTTTTGCCTGAATGATACTTTTAGTTCAGGCACCAGTTACAGTTTCTTCAATCGCTTTAATGATTTTCTCTCGGATTTGGGCAGTTTCTTTGAAGGTCCTTTTTTCCTGGTAGAGAGAGGGCGTAAAGGTTTGTCGTCATTATCTTCTTCTATCCCTTTCATGCTGGCAAAAAAAGAAAATTCCATCTTCTCTTCAAACGAAGGTGAGGAGATTACTTCACACCTTCTGCTTTTGCAAAAATTAATAATCTCACGATCTGAGGTAACGACTATCAGTTCCTCCCTGCAATTTAAAACAAGCCTTTTTATTACCTCATCTGCCTTTTCACCCCTTTTGGAATAAATAATATCTATACCTTTTTCTTTAGTGCGTTGCTCAGTAAAGTTGCCCTCTTGCCAACCGTCGAACACTACTAAAACAGGATGGCGTTTGAGCCTGCGGTAATGAGACAGTTTTTCTATCAGCTTTTCTCTCCCCTTTGTGATGTCTAAAGAATCTAAAGAACGAAGGTTTGATGATTGTCTGATAAGATTATATCCATCGATGATGATGCGAAGAGACATGTCTTTTCTTGACTGTAGAGGGCAATACGTATGTGAATTTTAATAAACGATAGATAATGTTGTCATTGCGAGGAACGCAGTGACGAAGCAATCTTCTCAAAGAGGATCGGGACAGTCTCCACAATGCCTTGAGATAGCTTCGATTGTAATGACGTTTTAAATGCCAACTTATTTAAGTTCGTTCAATATAATTAAGAAGGAGTACGTTTCCTCCCTGAGTAAAACACCATGAATAATGCAATGGGAATAAACAGAAGTGCGATAGCCTGGGTAAGAGTGATGGCATGCAGGATGAGGAGTCCTCTCTCATCTCCTCTGAAGTTTTCAATAATCAGCCGACCTATGGCATATAGGAGAATATATATCCAGGTAAGTTGTCCTTCTCCTTTCTTATATCTGCGGAAGTTTATAAGAATGAAAAAAACAAGCAGTGCCTTAAAGGATGAATAGAGCTGAGTGGGATGGAGAGGTACTCCCAGCTTTGCCAAGCTGTGGGGATGAGTGAAAGTAATAGCCCAGGGTAAGTCTGTCGGTTTACCATAACAACACCCAGCAAAAAAACATCCAATCCGTCCAATAGCCTCTCCAATGGCCAGACCCGGAACCAGAAGATCGCAGGTTTTCAAGAAGGGTAACTTATGTTTTTTAAGGTACAAAAAGCAGGTAGCAAAGGCGAAAATAAAACCACCGTAAAACACCAGACCTCCACGCCAGATCATCACCATTTCAAGGGGGTGATGAAGATAGTATTTTAGGTTTAGTATAATATAGAAGATGCGAGATCCTATGATGGCGGTAATGAGAAGATAGAAGGTTAGGTCGAGTATCTGTTGCTGGTCGTAGCCCTTTTTTTTCGCCTCAAGTGAAATCAGGGTAATCCCCAGCAATGCCCCCAACGCAATACACACACCATAGGTGTGAATAGTAAAGTTGCCTATTGTCAATAAGTCCGGATACATAGCGTCTCAGAAATTCTAAAATTTATTTTTATCTGTGCACTCTGTGGGTTACAGTCACTGTGATGGAAACTTTTTTGTGACTATTCCTATTAAAAGTAATACTAACCCTACGGATATAGCAGAGTCAGCACAGTTGAATGCAGGCCAGTGATAGCGATACCAGTGGAAATCAATAAAATCGACAACTTCTCCCCACCTCATTCTGTCAATAAGATTCCCTATTGCGCCACCGAGGATAAGAGCAAGCGTAACTGTTGCATAGGTTTGCCTGCCTCTTAAACTGCTTAATAAATAAAAAATAAAAGCTATGGCAAATAAAGAGGTAATGATAAGAAAGATTGTTCGTGTTCCGCTTCCCTGCCCTGAGAAAAGCCCGAAGGCAATACCCTTATTTCTGATATGAATGATTGTGAGATAGTTCTCTATGATGATCAAAGATTGGTGCAGAGCAAAAGATTTTATGATGAGGTATTTTGTGCACTGATCGAGAATGATAACTGAAAGGGAAATAAAGGCAGTTAAGAGATATTTTTTGCGTGTGTCAGCTTCCATAATGATCAACTGTTACCTTTGACTGCCTGTGCGCATCGATGACAGATAATAGGGTGATCCTTATCTTCACCTACCGACTCGTTATATTTCCAGCACCTCTCGCACTTTTTGGAAGTGGTTCTTAAGATGTCAACTTTTAGATTATCTAAAGAAGCCTCCAGGGTAAGGTCTTTCCCGGAGGAGAGCCTGGAAATGCTAACTTTTGAGACGATGAAGAGGTCTTCCAGTATATCTTGACAGTCTCTAAGGAAGAGAAACAGTTTATCAGGAGCTTCAAGTTTTACCTCTGTTTCCAGTGAGTTGCCAATAAGTTTATCTGCTCTCTTTTCTTCGATCACTTTTAAAACAACATCTCTTGTCTGAAAAAGTCTTTGCCACTTCTCGTGGAGTTGAGTATTGGAATATCTTTGATCAAGCTGGGGAAATCCTGAAAGGTGAACACTCTCCTCTCTTTCTTCATCAGGGGGCAGATATCTCCAGAGTTCCTCAGCAGTAAAGGGTAAAATAGGCGCCATCAACTTTATCAGTGTTGTGAGAATATAAAGCAGTGTGGTCTGGGATGCTTTTCTTGAGTCAGTATCAGCATTAGAGCAGTAGAGTTTGTCTTTTAAGATATCCAGATAGATGGCGCTCAAATCGGTTACACAGAAGTTGTGTAAAAGGTGGTAGATGGCATGGAATTCGTAAGATGAGTACGCTTTAGTTACCCTGGCAGTAAGATGGTAGAGTTGGTGGAGTGCCCAACGATCGATCTCTTCCAGATTCTGGTAGTCTACCTTCTGGTTAGGATCAAAATCGTAGAGATTTCCCAGGAGGAAACGACAGGTATTCCTGATTTTGCGGTATGATTCAGAAAGTCTTTTTAAGATTTCATCTGAAATTCGAATGTCTTCCCGGTAATCCGCTGATGCTACCCATAGTCGAAGCACATCAACTCCATATGCTTTTATAACCTTTTCAGGAGCGATTACATTCCCCTTGGATTTTGCCATTTTCTCACCTTTGCCATCCACAACAAAACCGTGGGTTAAAACCGATTTGTAAGGCGCCTGATTTCTGGTTTCAA
Source organism: uncultured Thermodesulfobacteriota bacterium (assembly GCA_964580455.1). Lineage (GTDB taxonomy): Bacteria > Desulfobacterota > WTBG01 > WTBG01 > WTBG01 > CAZOKO01. The sequence goes on from CAZOKO010000009.1 coordinate 36,464, forward strand.
CTGAGGTGAGAATAGAACTGTGAAACCACCCCCGGTGCTGGTCGCTTCCCTCAAGGTACATATCCGCAGGACAAGTAAGATCATCCGTCTTTTCCAGCACAGCAGCATAGCTTACGCCTGAATCGAACCAAACATCAAGTATATCCTTCTCCCTGTCAAATTCCTTACCGTCGCACTCAGGACAACGTGTGTCGGGTGGCAACAGGTTTTTCACATCTTCTGAAAACCAGAAGTCGGCCCCACGTTGTTCAAAAAGATCGGCTACATAATTAATAATCTCCTGGTCTACAATGGTGTGGTTGCATTGCTTGCAGTAAAATATGGGAATGGGAATGCCCCAGCTTCTCTGGCGTGAAATGCACCAGTCCGGGCGATTTTCCACCATGTTGTAGATCCTCTCCCTTCCCCAGTGCGGTATCCACTTCACTTTCATGATTTCTTTTAGCGTTCTTTCCCTTAAGTGATTTTGATCCATAGAGATAAACCACTGCTCAGTAGCGCGAAAAACAATAGGATTATTACACCTCCAGCAGTGGGGATAAGAGTGGTTGATGGTTTCTTCTTTCAAGAGGGCATTGACCTCTTTGAGCTTTTGATTTACGGCTTGATTAGCTTTAAATACAAACTCTCCTGCAAAAAAATCTACATCTGAAGTAAATTTCCCATCATCATCCACCGGGGTATAAATATCAAGACTATACTTAAGCCCCACTTCATAGTCTTCCTGCCCGTGTCCCGGAGCGGTGTGAACACATCCAGTTCCAGCTTCCAGTGTGACATGGTTGCCTAAGATGAGCAGCGATTCCCTATCGATGAAAGGATGACGACATTTGAAACCTTCAAGGGTTGAACCAGAGAAGGTATCCAAAATCTTATACTGTTCGATCTCCAGTTCTGCCAGAAGTCTCAAGAGCAGACCTTCGGCAATAATGTAAACTTCATCCTTTACCTCCACTGCCGCATAAGTAAAATCAGGATGGAAACAGATAGCAAGATTGGCAGGAATAGTCCAGGGGGTGGTTGTCCAGATGATGACATACACCTTTTTGCCTTTGAGAGAAGGAATAGCCTCCCTGATATCGGAGATAAGAGTGAACTTGACATAAATGGAGGGAGAGGAAGAGTCTTGATATTCTACCTCTGCCTCTGCCAGAGCGGTCTTACATGAGGCGCACCACTGGATAGGTTTTTTTCTCTTATAAATGCTGTTGGTGGCTACGAACTTCCCGAATTCCCTCACGATTGTTGCTGCGTAACTATTGTTCATGGTGAGGTAGGGGTGTTCCCACTCTCCGAAGACCCCTAACCGTTTAAACTCTTCTCTCTGGATATCGATAAATTTCTTTGCATACTCACGGCAGAGCTTTCTCTTCTCTGAAATCGTAACCGACAGCTTCTTTGACCCCAATTCCTTGTCAACCTGGTGCTCGATGGGCAATCCATGGCAGTCCCATCCGGGAAGGTAGTCGCTCCGAAAACCTGCCATAGTCTTGGACTTAATGATAATATCTTTCAATATTTTATTCAAAGCGGTACCAAGGTGGATGTGCCCATTAGCATAGGGAGGACCGTCATGCAGGATAAATTTTTCCCTGTTTCTGGTGGCCGATTTGATCTTAGAGTAAATGTCCTTTTCTTCCCACTCTTTTAAGATTTCAGGCTCCCTTTTAGCAAGGTTAGCCTTCATGGGAAAATCAGTTTTAGGTAAATTGAGTGTGTCTTTGTAGTTCATTGTTTCTAACCTAAAAGTAACGCAACTTACTTGGGAGCTTACTTTTTGATAATAATGTCTTCGTTTTAGATTTTGGTAATATTAATTTTTTTCGATTTGATCCATGCGGGAAGCTTCGCACGTGCTTTGGATTTCGTGCTTTTTTTATCCTATTTATCCATCATCCATTATCGAGCATCAAGAATCCAGTATCATGTGTTTAACCTCCATGACCTTAAAAAAAGGCGCCATGAATGCACCGAGCAGTACACTAACTAACACATATTTATTTATTGTCAAGGATAAACCCTGCTGGATTTCGAGCAACAACTTTTCAATCTGCTTAGGTTTGAGATAGTTGCCCTTTCAACTCTTTTGGCAACCGCTTTAGTTAAATGGGAAAGTCAAGAAGTGTATTGTGAGCAAAAGGGTTGCTCACAATGATTGGAGGGATTGAGAGACCTATTTTGCTTTTCTTTTTATCGCACTTGCGACAACTACCAAAAGGAGTAAAACGAAAAGGACTATCCATCCCACATGGGGCGGTAAAATGAAAGAGAGAAGAGTCGCATGAACTAAAAGCTTGATTAAATTTCCTGATGGTACTTCATCCTGAACGATTAGAGCAACCTCCTTTATTGGTTTCCCATCCATGGTAATCACTAATTCTCCTATTTTTTCTTCCCTGTCTACAGGGGCAAAAATTCTTTTGGGAATCCTCTTAATTAAGGAGAGTGTTTGCTCTTCTCCAATAGGGACAGTAACAACACCAGGCTCTGCAGTTATCAGGGAAACCTGATTGGACTTCCCTTTCCAGACGCTTATTGTTTCTATAGCGTCACCCTTTTCAAATACCTTAACAGTAGAGAAATTTTTGAAACCATAGTTCAGTAGTTTTAATGCCTCATTTTCCCTTGTTCTCTGATTTTTTGCCCCCATCACTACAGCAATAAATCTTTGACTATCCCTTTTGGCTGTAGCAACCAGGTGAAAACCTGCGTTATCATTAATCCATCCCGTTTTTAAACCATCCACGCCTTCATCTAACCAAAGCAATCCATTCCTGTTGTATTGAGTTATTCCTCCGAAAGTAAATTTCTTGATCGAGTGAATTTCCAATGCCTCAGGATGGTCCTTCAAGTAATGATAGGCAAGGATCCCTATATCTGATGCCGTAGTGTACTGACTTTTTGCAGGCAGCCCGTTTACATTCTTAAATTGTGAATGGACCATTCCCAGAGAACGTGTTTTCTCATTCATTCTGCCCACGAAGACTTCTTCCAAACCTGCCAAGTATTCTGCTACAGCAACACAGGCATCATTACCAGAAATGGACGCTATTCCCTCCAGAAGCTTTTTAAGTCTTACCCTTTTACCTACTTCGATAAACATTTTCGAACCTTTGGTAGCCCATGCCTTTTCACTGACCAAGACTTTATCGTCCGGGCTGACCAGTCCCATTTTCAGAGCATCATAAGATAGATATAAGGTCAGAAGTTTGGCAAGACTTGCTGGAGCAATCTCCTCATCTGAATTCTGTTCAAAAATGACCTGGCCGGACGATGCGTCAAGCAGAACAGCCGACCTGACACCGACTTTAAAGAGTGGTGGGTTTGAAGCACCTGCCTGAGACAAAAGGACGAATTCCTGTAACAACAAGACAATAAACAAAATAACAGCGGCTTTTATATAAATTTTATTCATTATTATTTCCATAGAATTACTTCCCAATTTTATTCGAATAGAAACAGGTTATTCTGAAAAATCTTTATGATAAGTCCGTTAAGTTTAAGATATCAAATACGAGTGATGTATTTTATAAGACAAATTTATTTAGTCAAGTAAAAAGGCAAGGGGGCAGCAGTTCCGCAACTTAACATATTTTACGCAACAGATTAAGCAAAAAGAGTAG
>CAZOKO010000010.1:0-38921 GCA_964580455.1 uncultured Thermodesulfobacteriota bacterium
TTTTTCTAAATTCAATAAACATTACTTACCCATTTAAAACTTTAAAGAGCCTTAAGTTTTTTAAAGGAATCTATCTTCAATAAAATCGACAATGCCTTTTGTATTATCCAGATTGAACCAGGGAACAGATAATTCCGTAGTGTGCTTACTTGCTACAGCTATTAAAGATTTGTCATTGATGCAGAGTAGTTGGTGAGGTCCTTCTTCCCGGGATACTTCAATTTTAGGGTGTTCATCTCGGTAGTAGCCTTCAGAGAGGATGATATCTTCTTCTAAAATAAATCTTTCCCTCAGTTCAGATAACCTGTAATCTCTATCCGTATCACTGATGACTGCCACCCTGTGAGGGGATGAAATGATGGTTGTGGTTGCGCCTGCTTTTTTATGACGCCAGCTGTCTTTACCTTCTTTATCTATTTCAAAATCATGGGCATCATGCTTTATGGATGCAACCTTATAGCCTCTACGGCTTAGCTCTGCAATAAGTCTTTCCAGTAAGGTCGTCTTTCCGGAATCAGATTTTCCAACAATGGATACAATGGGGATCATTTTTTGTAATGAAAGGATTTTCTTTCAGCTTTCAAATCCCCCTTTGATTGGAGAGGTTTGTTTCCCTGCTGCTGCCGCAGCCAGCTAAGAATAGGTAAAATAATATAAATGATAGGAAAAAGGTGTTTGTTGAAAGGCTGTACTTGTAGTTTTTCAATATATATATTCCTTATTAAGAGTCACTTATTATCTTTATATTGAAGTAATTTTGTCAAGTAAAAATGTTAAATTTCTCTTAACTCTTATCTGACGCAATACTAAATTGTATTGACAAACACCTCATTAATGAAGATAATCAAATGCAGGATAAGTTTGATTTATATGGGAGAAGGTAGTGATATCAATAAAAAGTCAATCGTCTATTCGCGTAGTAGTTTCACTTGTTGTTTTATTGGTTATGCTTTGTGGTTGTGCCGCTCATACACCCTTACAAGAAAGGGAAGAAGCGGAGAAGGCCATTCAGTCTGCTCTGGCGGTGGAGGCCCCTGTTTATGCACCCGAAGAATACACCAGGGCCCGAGAGAAATTTTATATGGGTAAAATTGAAATGGAAAAGCGCGATTTTAGCGAGGCTCAGGACCTTTTAAAAGATTCCAAAAAAGAGGCTCAGCTGGCCGTTTCTAAATCGCTGGCTGCTAAGGCCATTAAACTGGCAAAGGATCAGTTAAAAGAGTCTGATCTGGTGCAGTTGAAAAAATATATTACGGATGTATGTTCCATTGCAGAAAAATCTTTAGATAAAGCGGAATCGGCTTACGAGTCTGAAAAATATAATTTAGCTAAGCAAAAAGCTGAAATATCTCTTCAGATTTCCGATGAATTACCAAAACTGCTGGAGAGGAGAATCACAGAAGAAAAGGGAAGACTTTCAGAGGAGATAGAAAGGGAGAAGATAAGCAAAATGTCAAAGGCAATACTTAAAGAAGCTGAGATAGAAGCTGCAGCCATTATTGCAGAAGCTAGAAAGGAGGCTGCAGCCATTCGAGCACGGGTATTGGAAAAAAGGTTCCCGTCTTCTTACACGGTTAGAGCAGGTGATAAATTACGTATCATTGCAAGTAGAAGAGAAATTTATAATGATCCACATCAATGGCCTCTTATCTATAAAGCTAACAGAGATCAGATTAGAGATCCCCATATACTTTTTGTAGGGCAGAAACTGGTTATACCTCGCAATGTTACAATTGAAGAGACTAGAGAAGCCAGAAAGCAGGCAGGAGCCTCTTCACCCTATGACCCACCTCCCGAGGCTTTCCACCCTTCAGACTATAAGTAATATCTTAAACTAATGCCAGTTGACCACATGCGGCTGAAATGTTGTTACCTTTGCTTTCCCTCACCATAACAGTGAGATGTTTTGATACTAGGAATTTTCTAAATTCTTCTACTATCCTGTCATCAGGTCTTTTAAATTCTACCCCCTTATGTTCGTTAAAAGGAATGAGATTGATTTTACATCGTATGCCTCTTAAAAGTGATGCTAATGCTTTAGCGTCTTTGAGTGAATCATTTGTATTTTTAATTAAAATGTATTCAAAAGTGATCCGCTTTCTTGAGGGGAGGGTAGTTTTAGAAGCAACTTCTAACAGTTTATCCAGTGAGTATTTCTTATTGATGGGCATAAGATAATTTCTCAGTGAATTGTTAGCGGCGTTAAGGGAGATAGCCATGTTGACAGACAATTCTTGTCCCAACCTTTTTATCTGTGGGATGAGTCCTGCGGTGGAAACTGTTATCCGCCTGTGTGAGAAATTGAAACCGAAAGGGCTTGTTAAAATATGGAGAGCTTTGAGGGTGTTTTCATAGTTGGCTAAAGGTTCCCCCATGCCCATAAATACAATATTTAGTGTTTCATCATTAACAATGAATTCATTTTTGATTGCCCAGACCTGATTAACGATTTCTGAAGTATCAAGGTTTCTAATCAATCCGCCCTTGCCGGAAAAGCAGAATTTGCAACCCAGAGCACAGCCTAATTGAGTTGATATGCAAATTGTTCTGTGCTTTTTTTCGGGGATGAGCACAGTTTCTATGCAATTCCCGTCTTTCAGCTCGAAGAGGAATTTGTGAGTGCCGTCGTTTGAAGTCTGTACCTTTTGAGTATTAAAATTGCTAATATAAGAGGTGTTTGCAATTTTGCTGCGAAGTTCCTTTGGGAGATTAGTCATCTCTTCAAAGGAAGAGGTGTGATGATGATATACCCACTCCATAATCTGAAGGGCACGGTAGCGTTCCTCCCCAAGGGAAGCAACGAGCTCTTCCAGCTCATCCAGATTAAGGTTCTTAATATCTATCCCTTCATTTCTTTTCATTTGCATACCTGTGCCCAACCAAACACTTCCCTTAAAAGGATATAAGAGTTGATTTACTTCAACTCTTTTTCTATATCACAGAATGTTTTATGGGTAAAGGGCAAGGGTAAGATGATGCAGGATTCAGGATGCAGAACTTGTATAGACAGGGTAGAAGACAGATGAGGCGGAGGGGGTATGAATTCATCAAATTTCACAGAAATATTTTGCTTTATAAGTATCAAAATGATATTTCTGTTTTATTACTCTCTATGAGAGTTGTTTGATGTTTTGCAGAGTATATATCTGTCATTGCGGGCAAAGCAATCGCATTTTATGATTTACTATTGCATGAGTTTATTTGTCATTGTTTGCTAAAAATTACACCTAATTTTAAACAGATGCCGGTCTAATGTCAGAATTTATGATTCCAACTCTTTATCTAGGTGTCCTGTTAATATTCTGTCTCATGATGGGCAGGTTTGTCTCCCATTTCAGAATACCGAAAGTAACGGGGTATCTCCTGGCAGGTATACTGCTGAGCCCATCAGCAATCAACATTTTCTCAGAAGTTTTCTCCCAGAGAATTTATGTTTCAATTTCTGAGCTGCGCTTTTTGTGTGATCTTGCACTTGGTTTTATTGCATTCAGTATCGGTGGTGAATTCCAGAATGAGCACTTTAAGAAGATGGGGAAAAAGGTAATAACCATTTCCCTGTGTGAAACCTTTTTAACCTTCATTATTGTCTTTTGCGCACTTCTCTTTTTTACAACAAATGCCCCTGTGGCTATATTCCTGGGTATCCTATCGATTGCTACTGCTCCTGCAGCAACTCTTCTTGTCCTGAGGGAATATGATTCTGGGGGGGAAGTAACAAATTTTCTACTTGTCCTTACAGGATTGAATAACTTTATATGCTTAACTCTGTTTACTCTCTGTTTCCCAATGATTATTAGTTTGTCACACGGGGAATCATTTACGACTTTTAGCGTAACACTTATTTCATCTATTGGAAGTTTGCTTGTTTCTCTCGCGGTTGGCTTCATGATTGGTTTTCTTTTGAGTCTTTTTGAAAAGCGTATCACAAAGCCTGCTGAACTTATAGTTTTGACCATTGGTGCAATTGTTCTGGGGATAGGTTTAGCTCAAATGCTTAAAGTTTCACCACTACTAGTAAATCTTATAATGGGAGCAACGGTTATCAACCTTGCCAAAAAGGGTAAAATGGTGTTTGAAGAGGTTAGAAAAATAGATCTTCCTGTATATGCTGCCTTTTTTGCCCTGTCAGGTGCGAGTCTTCACTGGGAGCTCTTGTCTGCAGTGGGAGTTGTTGGTGTCATCTATATAGCGGGGCGTATTGCAGGTAAAGTTTTAGGAGTTTATTGTGGTTCTGTTAAAGCGAAGGCAAGTCAAAATCTGAAAAGGTATGGTGGATGTGGACTCCTTGCACAGGCAGGTGTTGCTCTCGGCCTCGCGCTGTTAATTCAAGATAAGGATCAAAAACTTGGGGAAATTGTTTCAACTATCATATTTACAACGGTTATCGTCTTTGAAATACTTGGGCCACTTGCTGTCAGATGGTCTATCGTAAAATCAGGTGAAGTGAAGGTCATCAAATTAATTCATCGCGATGAGGGAGCGCCTTTCAGGGAAACAATTAGAGAAATTATTGTCCGGCTACGTTATTCCCTTGGTATTCCTGTGTGGAAAAGCAAACAATTTACTGGAGATATCCTTGTTGAACATATCATGAGAACCCATATTGAGGTAATCCATGAAGAAACCCATCTTGACCAGATTTTAAAAATAATTGAGCACAGCCGTTACAGCTTCTTCCCCGTAGTAAATGAAGGTGGGGAATTTACGGGGATGATATCCTTTCAGGACATCCGTGATGTTTTATATGATGGAAGCATGCAAGACCTTGTTATTGCCAAAGATATTGCAACCCCCACAGGTACCTTTATCCATTCAAAGGCTACTGTAAATGAAGCTTTTGATTTATTTGATAGAGAAAAAACTGATCTGTTGCCGGTAATTGACGATCAGGAAACAAAACACCTTCTTGGAATACTGACTCAGCGAGATCTCCTTACTGCTTTTAAGGGAAGGAAAAAGTAAGCTAATGATTTGGATTGACTATATTTGGTTTAATATAAAGGGGTAGTTCAGATGAAGGGACATGTTGAAATCTGGCATGGAGTATGGATAAGTCTCGACTTATCCACAGTCACTTGGATAACTTTACCCACAGTATCCACAATACGGCGGCTATTTTTTAAATTTATTTACAAGCCCTAACCCATAGTTTTGGGGATTATAAAAAGTGCACTTTTAAATTTTATGTGACACTTGAAATATTTTTCTTGACAGAAGCAAAAAAATTCATTACAATTTGGGTTTTTGAAAATGGTAAATTCTTATAATGACGGGAGAAATTTGATGCTCTCGTAAAAAGTCAGAAATCGAGTCGATCCCGCGAAAGCGGGAGTCCATAACAATCTGAAATTACTGGATTTCTGCTTTTCCAGGAATGACAAATAAGAAGCAAATTGGACTTTTTACGAATACGTCAAATTTGTCTTTAATAAAATAACGGGGGTTGTTGTTTAGCGATTTTGCTGAAGGGTGTTATTATGTATGCGGTAATCAAAACAGGTGGAAAACAATATCGGATTGTAGAAGGTGATCTTCTGCGGGTTGAGAAGATTAAGGGTGAAATTGGGGGAATAGTGGAATTTGAAGAAATTTTAATGATAGCAAATGGTGAACGAGTGGAGATTGGAAGACCTGTGCTAAGTAATTCCAAGGTGATTGGGGAAATTGTAGAGCAAGGAAAGGCTAAAAAGATTATTGTGTTTAAGTCGAAACGTCGAAAAGGTTATCGCAAGAAACAAGGGCATCGTCAGCAGTATACTGTTTTAAAGATAAAAGAGATAAATGGTTGATAAAGTAAGATCGATGAATATTCATTGCTGAGAGGAGGAATTTACTTGTCGCGATACTATGAAATGATTTTTATTGTCCATCCCAACGTTCCGGAAGAAGAACTGACTGTGGTTACTGATAAAGTAGCCTCTGTTATTAATCAACATGAAGGGGAAGTGATAAAGCTTGATAAATGGGGGAAGAGAAGATGTGCCCACAAAATAAAAAAGTGTGCAAAGGGATACTATTTTCTTTTATACTTCATGGCAACCCCCGCTGTGTTAGCTGAACTGGATAGAACACTTCGTTACGATGAAAAGATTCTACGCTATCAAACGGTAATACTGGAAAAGGGAAAGGTAGATGCCTTAAGGAAAGAAGTGGAAGACCAGAGACAGGAAGGAGAAGAGAGTTTATCCCCCGCTGAAGAAACCCCTATTGAAGGAATTCCTGTTGAAGAACAATAAAGGGGATAGAAACATAGTTTTTTTTGGAGCCAAGGCCCCCGCTTTTTTCAACTATTGAAGAAGGGTGGAGAAGTAGTGGCTGAAGGCAGATTGCAGCAGTGCAGTTGGGGTAATGCCTGAAGGCATACAAAAAAGTAAAGCTGAATTATGGCCAATCTGGTTGAAAGCAGTGATTTGTCAAATGGACATAGGATGATTTTTAAAGGGAGGGTTTTTTGAGAAAGAGGCAGTATAAAAACAGGAAGAGAAAGACGTTTGATAGGCATAAGGTATGTCGTTTTTGTGCTGATAGCAGTCTCAATATAGACTATAAGGACTACTCTATGCTTCGATATTTTGTAACGGAAAGAGGCAAAATTATTCCTCGCAGGATTTCCGGAAATTGTGCCCGACATCAAAGAAAGATAACTGCTGCTATCAAAAGAGCCAGAAGTATCGCTTTAATTCCTTTTACTGTTACCTATTGAATTATAAGCTATTTCATAAAATATTTGATGTGTTGGATATGGAAATAGAGTAATGGGTAGATTTAATAGATCCCAAATTCGAAATCCGAAACAAATTCAAATGACAAAAACAAGAAGTTTTGGACTTTTGAAAATTAGAATTTCGAATATGTTCCGGATTTCAATATTCTGATTTAGAGTTTTAATTTTAAAGAGAGGTGTTTGATGAGAGTTATTTTAATGGAAGATGTGCCTTCATTGGGGGAAACAGGGGAACAGGTAAAAGTAGCTGATGGATATGCACGGAACTTCCTAATTCCTTATGGAAAAGCGATAAAAGAAACCACCCATAATGTCAAGATCTTTGAACATCAATCCAAACAGATCAAAGACAAGAGAGATAGAATTAAAAGGGATGCTGAGAAGTTAGCCAAAAAAATTGAATTAGTATCATGTACTGTGACAAAGCCCGCCGGTGAAGAAGAGAAAATTTTCGGATCAGTTACTTCAATGGATATTATAGATAGTCTGAAGGTTGAAGGAATTGAGATTGACCGCAAGAAAATAATTCTTGATGATCCTATAAAAACCCTTGGAATTTACACTGTTCTTATAAAACTGCACCCTGAGGTTACAGCTCACTTAAAAGTTTGGGTCGTCAAGGCTTAAACTCTTTTTCCATTCTCCCTATTTTATCTACGGTATTAAAGAAGGCTAGAATCGTTATTTCTGGTTAGAAAATCTCAAGTAAATTAAGACTGTTTAATCTTATCAGTTCTTTCAAGTTATAGGGTGCCTATGGGAATCTCCAACCATAAAATTCCTCCTCAAAATATTGAAGCAGAGCAATCTGTGTTAGGTAGTATATTACTGGAAAACGAAGCGATCAGCAGTGTTTTAGAGACACTGATTGCTGAAGAATTTTACCGTGAATCCCACCGCAGGATCTTTCTTTCCATGATCGAACTCTTCGAGAAAAATGAACCTATAGACCTTATTACACTGACTAATGTGTTAAAAAGCAAGAATCAACTGGATGATGTGGGAGGAGGGACTTATCTGGCATCTCTGGTTGATAGTATACCTACCACTGCCAACATTATATACTATACTAAGATTGTAAAAGAGAAAGCCATCTTGCGGAGATTAATCGATACGGCGACTGAAATTATTGCCCGGGGGTATGAAGATGGAGGGGATGTGGCAGATTTGCTGGATCAGGCCGAGAGAAACATCTTTCAAATTACCGAGACCCAGATTAAACCTTCCTTTTATGACATAAAGAGTCTTTTGAAGGAGAGTTTTAAAACCATTGAGAAACTTTACGAAAGCAGGGAAATAGTTACAGGAGTTCCTGCCGGTTTTGATGAAATCGATAAACTTACTTCGGGGTTTCAACCTTCTGAACTTATTATTATAGCGGGACGACCCAGTATGGGTAAGACTGCTTTTTCCCTCAACATTGCCCAGTATGTTGCAATTGAAAAGAAAATCCCTGTTGCCATATTTTCCTTAGAGATGTCTAAAGAACAATTGGTTTTAAGGATGCTTTGTTCTGAGGCTAGAGTTGATGCTCACAGGCTGAGAAGTGGATTCCTGGGGGAAGCAGATTGGCCAAAATTAACCAGAGCTGCCGGCACTCTGTCTGATGCACCTATTTTTATCGATGATACTCCTGCTCTCTCTGTTCTGGAGATGAGGGCTAAATCGAGGAGGCTCATGGCAGAACATAAATTAGGTTTGGTAATAGTTGACTATTTACAGCTTATGCGGGGAAGGGGAACATTCAGTCAAAATATGGAGTCAAGGGTGCAGGAGATTTCTGATATTTCCAGATCTCTTAAATCCCTGGCTAAGGAGTTAAATATACCTGTAGTTGCCTTATCTCAGTTGAATCGAAGAGTGGAGGAACGTCAGAACAGAAGACCTCAGCTGGCCGACTTAAGAGATTCAGGAGCTATTGAGCAGGATGCAGATCTGATTACCTTTATTTACCGGGATGAGGTATATGATAGATCGGAGGATAATCCCAATAAAGGAATTGCTGAGATCATCATTGGCAAGCAAAGAAATGGTCCCGTAGGTGAGGTTAAACTGGCTTTTTTAGATAAATATGCCTCTTTTGAAAACCTTGCCTGGACTAAAGAGTGAAGTCTTTGCCCCCCCCCCTTCAATTTTATCATTCATTTTTTCCATCCTTGATAGAATATTTCTTGGGGTAACGTACCTGGCTTATAGGATAGTATCAGGTTTGAAGATTTAGGAATTGGGGAACTGATGTTCTTGATGCTGGATGGTGAAGAAATTTGCATGTTGAGTGAAACGTTCTTTAAAGGAAGTACTGTTTTAAACGCTGATACAGTTCTGGAAATAATGGTTTTAAGTTTTTGGAGATGTGTATGATAGAAAGATTCTACGCAGTAATAATGGCAGGTGGGATGGGAGAGAGATTCTGGCCTCTCAGCAGTAAAGCGTTACCCAAACCTTTCCTTCCGCTCCTTAGGGATAAGACCATGATTCAGGAAACAGTAGAGAGGACTAAGCTTCTGATTCCTGAAAAGAGAATTTTTGTTGTACTTTCCAGAGAACATCTATCCATAGCCCGGCAGCAGTTGCCAGAGATACCGATTGAAAACTTTATTTTAGAACCTTTTGGTAGAGATACTGCTGCCTGTATTGGTCTTGCTTCATTATATATAGGGAAGAAAGACAAAAATGCTTCCATGGTTGTACTTGCTGCTGATCATCTGATTAAAGAAGCAGGAGTTTTTTCCAGGACTATTACCAGTTCACTAAAATTCCTCACATCGAATGACTATATTATTACCATTGGTATAAAGCCAACTCGTCCCGAAACAGGGTATGGTTATATTGAATTAGGTGAGAAGCTGGATTCTATCGGAGATCAAATGTTCTACAGGGTTGGCAGGTTTGTGGAGAAGCCCACTTTATCGGTGGCAACTCATTACCTGAAGACAGGTCAGTATTACTGGAATAGCGGGATGTTTATATGGAGAAACCCAACTATTCAAAAGTCATTATCTTTATATATGCCTCAATTGTGGAATGGCCTGATGCATATTAAGCAGAGCCTGGGAAGCAGTGAGGAGGAGATGGTTACGGAAAGGGAATTTTCTAAATTTAAGAGAGTTTCAATTGACTACGGGGTATTAGAGAAATCCACGCAGGCAGTAGTAGTTCCAGCCAACTTTAGCTGGGATGATGTGGGTACCTGGACTGCTTTGGAGAGGGTCTATAGTTTGGATGAATCTGGCAATGTAATAATGGGAAAGCATGTTGGGAAAGATACCCGCGACTGTATTGTTTTTAGTCAGGATCAGCTGGTTGCTACTTTGGGAGTCAAGGATTTAGTGATTGTTCAGGCAGAGGGTAAAATATTAGTATGCCATAAGGATAAGGCTCCCTTTTTGAAAGAAATAGTTCGTATGGTTGAAGAGGAAGGAAAACATACGGATAAAAAATAAGATATTATTTAAAAATATTGATAACTTATATTGACATATCTTGTTTTAGTGATTATATTTTACCAAGTTCAAAGGTATGGAGCAAGTCTATTGAACTGTTTTTTAATTAATAGGCACAAAAATGATAAGCAAATCAACAAATAAGGAGGTAATGGTAACATGGCTAAGGCGATTGGCATAGATTTAGGTACTACCAACTCTGTTGTAGCGGTAATGGAGGGTGGAGAACCTAAAGTCATAATAAATGAGGAAGGAAGCCGGTTGACCCCATCGGTAGTGGCTTTTACTAAAGATGGGGAAATACTGGTGGGTCAGGTGGCTAAAAGGCAGGCGGTAACCAATCCTGAGAATACTGTTTTTTCCATAAAGCGGTTTATGGGCAGAAAATACGACGAGGTTAATGAAGAGATGAAGATGGTGCCGTATGAGGTAATTAAGGCTTCTAACGGGGATGCTCGTGTTAAGATCATGGGCAAGGAATACTCTCCACCAGAGATCTCTGCTAAAACATTACAGAAATTGAAAAAATCTGCGGAGGCTTATTTGGGTACAGAGGTAAAGGATGCAGTGGTTACGGTTCCGGCATATTTTAATGATAGCCAGAGACAAGCAACCAAAGATGCAGGAAAGATTGCAGGTTTAAATGTTTTAAGGATTATCAATGAACCTACTGCTTCAGCGCTGGCTTATGGACTGGATAAGAAGAAAGACGAGAAGATTGCTGTTTATGATTTTGGGGGTGGTACCTTTGATATATCCATCCTGGAAGTAGGTGATAATGTAGTTGAGGTTAAAGCAACCAATGGTGATACCCATTTGGGTGGTGATAATATGGATCAGAGGATAATTGACTGGCTGGTTGCTGAATTCAAGAAGGATCAGGGCATTGATCTAAGCAAAGATAATATGGCTTTACAGAGATTGAAGGAAGCTGCTGAGAAAGCCAAGATAGAGCTATCCAGTACTATGGAAACAGAAATCAACCTTCCTTTTATTACGGCAGATGCCGCTGGCCCTAAACATCTCAATATTAAGTTGGCCAGAGCCAGATTCGAACAAATGGTAGAGGACATCATAGAGAGATCTCATAGACCATGTGAGACTGCCCTGTCTGATTCCAAACTGCAAAAGTCTGATATTAATGAAGCAATTCTGGTGGGAGGATCAACACGGGTTCCCAGAGTACAGGAGCTAATGAAGGAATTATTTGGTAAGGAGCCTCATAAGGGAGTTAATCCTGATGAGGTAGTGGCACTGGGGGCAGCCGTTCAGGCAGGCGTTTTGGCAGGAGAGGTAAAAGATGTATTGTTATTGGATGTAACCCCTTTAACCCTGGGTATCGAAACGCTGGGAAGTGTCCGCACCAAACTGATTGAAAAAAATACTACTATTCCTACCAGGAAGAGCGAGATTTTCACTACTGCTGCTGATGGTCAGACGAGTGTTGAGATTCATGTTCTCCAAGGTGAACGAGAAATGGCTCGAGATAACAGGACACTGGGCAGATTTAATCTGGTTGGAGTACCTCCGGCTCCTCGAGGAGTGCCTCAGATTGAGGTGACCTTCGATATTGACGCAAATGGAATTGTTAATGTATCTGCAAAAGATTTGGGTACCGGAAAAGAGCAGAAAATTACTATAACTGCCTCCAGTGGGATTAATGAAGAAGAGATTGAAAAGATGGTGAAAGACGCTGAACTTCATGCGGAAGAAGATAAGAGAAAAAAGGAGGAAGTGGAGGTTAGAAATCAGGCAGATACCCTGATTTACAATACAGAGAAGGTTTTAAAAGAGAATAAAGATAAGTTGTCGGAAACTGATGTCAAAGCGGTGGAAGATGCCATTAAAGATACAAAAGCGGCTGTGGAAAGTGGAGATGTTAATCAAATAAAGGAGAAGATGGAAATCCTTACTAAAGCATCTCACCAGCTTGCAGAGGTGATGTATAAACAAGCACAGTCGCAGCAGGCACAGCAGGATCAGACGCAACCCCCTCCTCCCCCCAATGATGGTAGTGGTAGTGCTCAAACTGAGAAGGAGAAGGATGAGGATGTTGTGGATGCTGAATTTGAGGATGCCAGTAAATAAGCATCTTGGCAATTCTACAATTTATTGAAGTTAAAGTTATTTCTTTGCGATTGTTAAGCTTACCCTACTCATGGAATGTTGGAATAGTGGAATAATGATAAATGTGGAATCCGTTACGAGTTGCGGGTTGAGAAGAAAGAATATTATTGAACCCTTAACATATAACTTGCAACCTGTATAAAACCCACCATTCCATTACTCCAATTGCTTAAGCGAAACTTAAGATAAGTTCACTTTTTTTGTGAAATCCCAGCCTCACTAAATTTCATGAGGAATCTCTTTTTGAAAAGAGGTTTTTTTACACGGTGAGGGAGCTTAAGAGCTGGTAGGGATGAGGAGTGTGATGATAAGTTCTAAAATTGGACATCGTTTAGATTCTCCCATCTCTAAACTCATAAAGTTAATTTTTAAAACCAACAACTTAAACCCCACTTACTTTACACTGCTGGGTCTGCTTGTTAATGTTTTTGCTGCAGGTGCTTTTATTTGCGGAAAATGGTTAGTGGCAGGTCTTTTAATTCTAGCAGCAGGGTTCTTTGACATGCTGGATGGTGCTGTTGCCCGCACTTTCGGTAGAGTCACTAAGTATGGTGGCTTTCTTGATTCAGTTATCGATCGCTATTCTGATTTAGTCCTTTTAATCGGGTTGATTATCTATTATGCCAGTAACCATAATATGCACTTACTTACGCTGACTGCTATTGTTTCAATTGGTACTATTTTAATACCTTACACCAGAGCTCGTGCAGAAGTTTTTATTCCCCATTGTGATGTTGGGATCATGGAAAGAGCGGAACGTATCATTTTACTGGCAGCAGGAGGTATTTTTCAGTGTGTCTTTAATATAATGCCTATAGTGTTATGGATTTTAGCCATTTTTACCCACCTCACTGTTTTCCACCGCATCTATTTTACCTGGAAGGAAGCACAGAAATTGTAGGTTTTAAATGAGGGAGCTTTTCCACAAAAGAAGTTTTATAAAAAGGTTCTCAAGTTTTCACCCTTTTTATTCGATTTAAGGAATGTTTAGTGGCTCCCATAGTGAAGAATATGAAGCTATTTAAATTAGGTGTTTGATCTGTTGTTATTTTGGGAGGAAAGGACGACAGTACATGGGAAGTCAGTTAAAGACAACGCTGTTACTGGGAAGTTTGACAGGATTAATTGTATTAATTGGCAGATATTTTGGTGGAAATTCAGGAATGGTTATAGCCTTTATTTTTGCCATTCTGATGAACTTTGGTAGTTACTGGTTTTCTGACAAGGTTGTTCTCAGATTGTATAAAGCACGTAAGCTTTCTTCTCAGGAAGCCCCTGAGCTTTATGCACTGGTTAGCAGACTAGCACAATCTGCATCTCTGCCCATGCCGAGAATATGCCTGATTCCGTCAGAAGCACCTAATGCCTTTGCCACTGGCAGGAATCCCCAGCATGCAGTAATAGCCGTTACTCAGGGTATTTTAAGGCTGCTTAATACCTCCGAGTTAGAAGGCGTGCTGGCTCATGAAATAGCCCACATAAAGGACCGGGATATATTGATCAGCTCTATTGCTGCAACACTGGCAGGTGTTATTATGATGATTGCCAGTATGGCCAGGTGGGCTGCAATTTTTGGAGGTCTGGGTGGGAGTGATGATGATGACGGAGGAATTTTAGGGTTTATAGTATTAGCCTTTTTAGCCCCTTTGGCAGCGATCGTTATTCAGCTGGCAATTTCCCGTTCAAGAGAGTATTTAGCTGATTCGACCGGAGCAAAGATTGCAGGAAACCCTCTAGGGTTGGCTTCTGCATTGGAAAAGCTTGATTATGCTTCTAAAAAGATGCCTCTAAAGGTAAATCCTGCTACCTCACATCTTTTTATTGTTAACCCCTTATCAGGGAAATCTTTTAAAAGTTTGTTCAGTACGCACCCTCCAGTAGCTGAGAGGGTAAAGAGGCTCAGAAGCCTTAGGCAGTGATAAAGTGGTGTAATGTTAATGTGAAAAGGATGTTTTTTGATGATTGATGTAGGTAATTATAAGGATTATTTATCTGGAAAAGCTGGAAAAATATTAAACATAGCCTTAGAAGAGTCAAAAAAGAGGCAGCATAGTCATCTGGGTGTGGAGCATCTTTTTCTCGCCTTTTCTCGGGTAGAAAATACCTTCTTTCGGGAAGTGATGTTTGATCTGGATCTTAATCCTCAAATGGTCTTAAAACATGTGGATCAGTACCTTGATTCTTCGGTTGAATACCTGGGTGTAGGAATACGTGTTACTTCTGCTACTAAGAATATTTTACGGCTGGCATGGAAAGAAGCCCAACACTTTGGAAGAAAATTGATAGAACCTACGGATATTTTTATTGCCTTTTTTCAGGAGGATGGAGGCATTCCATCAAAAATACTTAGTGATTTAGGTGTGGATAACAACAGAGTGCTGCAAACGGCTATCCTGAAGGTTAGAGTTTTAGAAAGGGAGAGGGAGAAATATACAAAGAAGTTTGAACTGCCTGCTCACCTGAAATATTTTGGGGTTAATCTGAACAAGCTGGCTCGATTGGATAAACTGCCACTTGTTATTGGCAGGGATGGGGAAATCAATCAGGCGATTGAGATTCTCTGCCATCGGCAGACTTCTAATTCGGTCATGATTATTGGTGAACCGGGGGTTGGAAAAACTGCCCTGGTGGAGGGGTTAGCCAGAAAGCTTGAGTTAGAACCCGAGAGTGTTCCTGCACGATTGAGGGATTACCAGATTGTAAATCTTCAGATGAATACCATTGTAGCCGGTACTATGTTTAGAGGAATGTTTGAGGACCGAATTGAGAAGATTATCAATGAATTAAAAGAAGCTAAAAATCTCATTCTGTTTATAGATGAAGCACATACTATTATCGGAGCAGGATCGGCTTTAGGAGTAAATGCTGATGCTGCTAATATTTTTAAATCTACCCTGGCTCGAGGCGAGGTCCAGATTATAGGTGCTACAACTGCTGCAGAATATAAGATATATATTCAGGAGGACGAAGCTTTAGCTCGTCGGTTCAGGGTAATTGATCTTAAAGAATCATCAATAGAGGATACGGAGAAAATTCTTGCCGGAGTTCGCCCCCGCCTGGAGAAAAATTACAATGTGAAAATATCTGATGAGGCTCTGGAGACGGTACTGGAATTGTCACCCCGTTATATGCATTCCTTAAGATTACCTGATAAGCCCATTTCCTGGCTTGATACAGCTTGTGTTAAAGTAGAGATTAATCGTCCAGATGACTTCGTTCGTCCGAAAGATGTTACCGAGGTGATTTCTCAGACGACCAGAGTACCATTAGATATGGTTTACAGGGATACAACAGATAGGTTTAGCACGATGGAGGAAGATTTGGCAGGAAGGGTAGTGGGACAGAAAGAGGCTATTAACTCTCTGGCAAAGCACCTTCGATTAAATAAGGGACCACTAAAGGAAAAATTTGAAAGGCCTGATGGTGTGCTGCTCTTTCTGGGACCGACTGGAGTAGGCAAGACCGAACTGGCAAAGGCACTGGCTGAATTTCTCTTTGGAGATGAAAAAAAGATGATTCGACTGGACATGTCGGAATACAAGGATTCCACTGTTGCTGTAGACAAGCTGATTGGCATGCCGCGGGGAATTGTTGGTTCTGAAAGAGGAGGTGTTTTGACTAACCAGGTCAGGGATAATCCCTATACTGTTGTCCTGTTAGATGAGGTAGAAAAGGCGAACCCCTATGTTTTGAATTTATTTCTTCAGGTTTTTGATGAAGGATGGTTAACTGATGGTAGGGGCAAGAGGGTTTATTTCAGTGATGCTGTGATTGTTATGACTTCTAATTTGGGCTCCAGTGAATTTAGAAATTTAACTAAGCCCATGGGTTTTTTAACTGACTCTCAAGCCCTCACCTCAGTGAAAAGAACAGTGATGAAGGAAGTGGAAAATACCTTTTCTCCAGAATTCTTGAATCGAATTGATGATATCATTGTCTTTTCACCATTAACAAAGGAAGAAGTGAAGGAAATTGCAAAGATGTATCTGGACAGGATTAATCAACAGATGAAACCCATGGGGAAGTTGATGAGTATTACTGAAGAAGCGATTGATTATTTGGTTGAAGTTGGATTTAATCCCAAGTATGGGGCGCGGTTCCTTAAAAGGACTATCGATGAAAAAGTAAAAATTCCACTCACACTTAAGTGGAAAGAAGGAAATGAGTTTATAGTGGATGCAAGAGAAGGTGAAATATGGGTAGAAAGTAGTGAGGAGATGGTATTGGTATAATGGCACTTATGTTTTTTGGACGCAGATGAACCCCGTTAGATAGTTAGCCTGGGGCTTTTTACAGATTCATCCAGTAGAATAACGAAGTTATATTACAGGGTAAACTAAGTTCTGAAATTTTATCTAACGGGGTGAACGCAGATTGTTAAGATTTTAGACCAGTACACGAGGAAACTCTGAAGAAATATTTTTCTGCGTTTATCTGCGAAAATCTGCGTCCTATTTTAAGGAGAAATCATGGCTGAAGATGAAAAAATAGAGGGAGAGGGGTTTGTTATTAGAGACAAGAGGCATTTTACTTCTGAAGGAGAGGTGAAAACAGAGGCAGAAGTTAAGAAAGAAGAAAAAAGAGGTGAAAAAAAGGAAGAGGAGAAAAAGGATGGAACACAACCTGCTGAGGAGGTGCCTTTACCTGAGATTAACTTCTCTTCTTTTATCTTGTCCTTAAGTAGTTCCGCCTTACTCCATTTTGGTTTTATTCCCGATCCTATTACTAAAAAGAAAGAGCGAAATTTGCCGATGGCTAAACAGACTATCGATATTCTTGGAATTCTGGAAGAAAAAACAAAGGGCAATCTCACTAAGGATGAAGAGCAATTGATGGAGAATCTTCTTCATGACCTGCGCTTAAGATATGTTGAGGAGAGCAAGAAGGGTTAAAGTAGATTGTGTTTTGTGTATAAACTGAGCAATCTTCGAATGGATAATTGATGGGTGTTAATCGCTTGATGCTGGATTCTAGATACTGGATGTATGTAGAATCCTTTTACTTTATAATAATTTTGGAGAAGTCTTTATGAATGTTTTAATTGGGGGAACGGGCTTTTTGGGTGGTGCGGTAGCTGAGGAGATGGTTAAGCGGAAGCTTCCTTTAAGGTGCCTGGTGCGTAAAGGTTCTGACATCTCAAAACTTAAGAAACTGGGAGTGGAGTTTTGTGAGGGAGATGCCAGGGATATAGGTTCGCTTAAAAAGGTTATGGAAGGGGCTGAGTCTGTGATCAGCAGTTTTACTACCAGATTACTTGAAAGACCTAAGGCTGCTTATTTCTGGGATAATGATTACCGGGGAAATTTTAATCTTATCCAGTTGGCCAGGGAACATAAGGTAAAGAAGTATATTTTCGTAAGTTATTGGGGCCTGGCTAAATTTGGAGATTTTGAACATGGCAAGGTGAAGAAGTCTGTAGAAGATCTCCTTAAGGTCAGCGGCCTTGATTATACTATCTTCAGAGTGACTACCCTGGCTACAGATATGTCTGTGCTTTTGGGGAATCGTCTCAAGAAAAAGGGGTGGGCTCCCATGTTTATGAAAAAGGAAGAAAAGGTGAGACCTATCCTTCCGGCAGACCTGGCGCGTTGCATGGTTGATGCGTTGGATAACAAAAAGACTTCCTGTAAAATAGTGGAGGTGGCAGGAGATGAAGAGTATACCTTTGTTGAGCTGAATGATCTATTTTCCAGGGTGCTGGATAAGAAGGTTAGTTTTGTTTTCATTCCATCTAAGCTGGCTTATTTTATTGCAGGAATTGTAGATGTTTTAACCGATAGAGCATATAACGCAAAAGGTTTAGTCTCTGCCTTTACTGGCGGAAGCACCTGTGATATCAGAGAGATGAAAGATATCTTTAATATAAATCAGGGAAGTTTTGCGAAATATTTAGAAGACTATTTTCAAAATTAAAAGCCAAGATATTTAAAGCTACCAAATGAAGTATAAACCGAAATTCCTCTGAAGCTGACCTGGGAAATGGTAAGAAAGATTAAAAGCGGGGCTTACGAAGGTTACATCACGAAGTATTAAATATTTCGGCTTCCTGGGAAGTGTCCTTTATGGTAGTAGTGTTAATTTTCAGGGGCAGATGGGAGGCACAAGATCTAGGAGGAGTAACGTCCAAGTTCAGTTGCGTGGGCGAACCACCACCAACCACGCTGGAACAACCAAAAACCGTTATCGGAGCAATCGACGTCCAGCGAGCCCACGTCAACTGCAACGCTTTGTTAGGCCGCCATTTGCGACGGTTTGAATTGTCTCTTCTAGTAACTGGTACACAACTTCCGTGCTTGCTTTAAGGTCACCGGACAGCACTGGGCATTTATTTCTTCTTTTCTTTTTTTAAATTTCGTTTTTCCTTTAGATTAAGCTGTTCCTTTTTCTGTTGTTCCCTTTTGCCTTTATCTTTTTTCCCCTTATCACCCATATCTGTTTCTCCTTGCTTGAAAATGACTTGCGCCGGGCTGTGGCGGCGAAAATCCGTCTTCGGTCGTAGAGGTTAACAGATGAGATCGTTTGGCGTCACGCTCGCCGATTTCTCGTCTGTCCCCTCATTGCTCAGGGTTTGGCCTTGTAGATATTTTCCTAATTAAAAATACACATAGGAAGTATTTGCACAAAAATGGCTAAGTTGTCAACTTCAAAAAAAAGAAAGAGCAAAAATAGTCCTGTCTTTTAATGATTATGTCCAGTGTGATCATGATCATCTTTAGGCTGTTTCTTCTGCTTCTCCTTTGCGGCAGGAACCTTTGCCAGTTCGACTCCTTCGCCTTCAAGTTTCTTAATATGTTTTGCCGGTTCTTTCTTAAAGGGGTCGATACACCCGGCACAGCAGAAGTACACCCGTTTGCCGTCATGATCGGCATAAACCGTCTTATCAATTTTTCCACCCATTATGGGACAGGTTGTCTGCTCTTTTGCCAGGGCTGTTTCATGACTCAGCAGGTTGTAAAAAAGCAGAGCAAGAAATGCTGCAAAGAAAATTGCTGTTTTTTTCATACGAACTCCTTTAAGTTGTTTGACAATAAAAAGTTACGAGTTAATCCCTTGCAGTTTTCTGCGAGGGGAAGCAAAAGAAACTGACGTTAAATGCTATAACGCCAAATGCAGCTTTGAACGGCCACTACATTTGCATTTAAGTGATAGTAATACCTAATTAACGGGGTAAGTATAGGAAAGTTTTTATTGTATGTCAAATAAAAATGACAGCACCTTTTCTGATCAGATCATGATTGGATACAGTAATCTTTGGTCTCAAATTAGCAGTCATATTATTTTCCTATCTTCTTTTACGATGGCTATGTGCTTGCTGCATCACGTACGCTCCTACAGATTGGTGGGAGCATCACAACTGGCCCTCTTTTGTCTGCATTTCAATTCTTAACTAACAACCACATAAAAATCTCTTTACATACTCGTCTAATCCCACTATTATCTTCAGCTTACCCAAATAATTATTTTCGGGTTCTTTCCAATGATAACTAAGACATAAGGTCAATCCATCAATTAAGGGAGTTAGATGAGTAATAATATAAATGGAGGTCACAATATCACAAAAAAGGCATGGGGATATCGCTGGACTATCTTATTTGTTATATGGGTGCTGTATATCATTAATTATTTTGATCGAATCAGCGTACTTATTTTTCTTCCATACATCCAGAAGGATCTGAATCTGTCACCTGTAGAAGTAGGCTGGTTAGGCTCGATTTTCTTTTTCGGGTATGCTATCGCACAATTATCTTCCGGTTTTCTTTCGGATAAAATCGGCCCGAAAAAAACGATGAACATTGCTATCTGGGTTTTTACCGCGGTAACCTTTTTGACCGGCTTTGTCAAAATTTTCTGGCAGTTTATTATTCTTAGACTTGGGCTTGCCCTTGGCGAGGGACATCATTATGTGCCTGCCGTTCGGACAATTGCAAACTGGTTTCCCAGGCATGAGAAAGGGCGGGCCAATGGATACTTTACCACCACATGGGCGATAGGTCCTGCAATCATTCCGATTATTGTGACACGGCTGTCAGCAGACGTATTTGACGGCGCATGGAGACCCGTATTTTTCGTACTGGCAATTCCCGGCCTTATGGGAGTTTTTTTGCTTTACAGATATATGGCTGACTCCCCCGGACAAATGTTGCAAAAAGGGAAAATGACCCGGGAAGAGTATGACCTGATTACTTCTTCAGTCGGTGAAGAAATGGGTACACGGGGAAGAACTCACAGTACCAAAATATTTACGACGGATATACAGTATTATCTTTTTACGTTCAACTTTTTCATTTTACTCATGATCTATTGGGGAATGACAACCTGGATCAGTACATTCCTGGTGAAGCAACATGGTATGGACATAAAGACCATGGGTGTTTTTGCTGCAATGCCTTACATTGTTGCGGGTTTTGCTATGTGGCTGGGTGGCTTCCTTGCTGATAAGGTATTTCAGGGCAGGATGAAGGTCGTTACTATGATAGGTTTTTTGGGTTGTATTCCGGTGCTTTTTTTTATTGGTCGTGTTCCCAAAGGAGAACCAGTCCTTTTGCTTCTGGGGCTGGCATTGGGCGGATTTTTTATAAATTTCCCCTGGGGTGTTATGCAAGCATTCCCGTCGATGAGGTATCCCAAGGAAGTTGTCGGCCGTGCAATGGGCTTTACCAATGGTGTCGGTCAATTCGGTTCATTTGTTTCGCCCCTGATTGCTGGATATCTTGTTGTCACTCTGCGGGATGGGTCCTATGATTTCAGCAAGGTATTTCTGTTCTGGTCAGTATTAGCCCTCCTCGCAGTGATTTCTACTTATTTCCTTAAGGAAACCCCGATTGATCATTCAAAATTTGAAGCTGAATCTTGAACCAGATTTTGTAATAGGGACCGCCACATGGCGGATAATAATAGGGCATAATAGATTATTTGTTGCAGTTCAAATGCAAGTGTGCCCTTTTTTAATGATTTATTTGTGCAGCTACAATGATTGTGAGTTGGTGAACATGCATACTGCGCTTCATATATAGCAAATATTAAAAGCAAGTTCCTCATTCTACACCTAAGTTTTAGTTATGTAAACCAGCCTTTTCAGATACTACAGGTTGAAGTTTCTTTTCTCTGTTTCCGCCTGATTTCCCGACGGTGAGGTAATACTTTAACTATATATTAGCTGGAGAAATTGTCAAGATATGAGAATTTGGGTAGTCTGTTATGGGTCAATTGGGAGGCTTCAGATACAAGATATTGTAGTAATAAAATGGAGGTAGTTACTTTACCCTACTTACCTTAAATACATCAAATATTTAAACTACGTTCTGCAGGTATAACATTTTTGAGGGATTAAAACTTTAACCTTCTGTTATAAACGCCGGTAGTTAGGAACCGAAATATTATTTAAGGTTACGAAATCAAGTATCCACTCTGAAATTAATTCAGTCACATAATTGTCAAGTATCAGAAATTTACTAATGGTGATAGTGCTGAGATGACATAATAAAGCAAGAAAATCCAGATGAGAGTTGTAACAAGCTGAAGAACCAGTCCGTTTCTGACCATCTCTGGCATGCTCACATAATCTGTGCCGTATACTATGGCATTGGGTGGAGTAGCTACCGGCAGCATGAAGACGAGAGAGGTTGCCACTGCACCGGCTATCATCAAGCTTAATGGATCGACACCGATAGCGATACCGAGGGCGTAAAGGATAGGCATTAGCATGGTAGCAGTTGCTGTGTTGGAGGTAATCTCTGATAGGAATTTAGCTAGAAGAATTATTGCTGCGAGGATAAAGATAACTGGCAGTGATCTCAACTCGATCAGGTGCATGGCAATATACTGAGCAGCCCCTGTTTCCTGCAAAGCCTTTCCTATGGTAAGCCCTCCGCCAAAAAGTAAAAGCGTCCCCCAGGGGATATTGAGATTTGTCTTCCAATCCAGGGTGAATTC
Organism: uncultured Thermodesulfobacteriota bacterium; assembly: GCA_964580455.1. GTDB lineage: Bacteria > Desulfobacterota > WTBG01 > WTBG01 > WTBG01 > CAZOKO01. The sequence goes on from CAZOKO010000010.1 coordinate 22,228, forward strand.
CCACTTCCTGATGTTAACAGGTGAGAGATAAAACAGTAGTACGGCTATCATAGCGATTACTGAATCATCTATCCAGGGAACACCCAAAAGTTGGGTCCATCCCGGGATGTGGATAGATCCCAGGCTGAAACCGGAACGAAATATCCACATTAAGGCAGTTGAGATAAAAATGACCAAGGTGTTTCGTTCACCACCTTTGAGTTTTCCTAAGTCTTTAATCTTATCTTTTATTATTTTCTTTGACCCTGTAAGTTTAATAATTTCTGATGGATTTATTTTGATGAGTAACCACCAGGTGATGGGAAGTAGTATAATTACCAGAGGCAAACCAATCACAAGCCAGTTTTGAAAGTTTATATCAATGTCTAGAAGCAGTTCGGCAAACCCTGCAAGGACAACGTTAGGTGGCGTGCCGATTAAGGTGCCAATGCCACCAATAGAAGCGGCATAAGCTATGGAAAGCATAAGAGAAGTTCCGAACCTGCTCTTCCTGGGCTGGCATCCTGCCTGTATTAATATAGCAAGGGCAATGGGCATCATCATAGCCGTAGTTGCAGTATTAGAGATGAACATGGATAGAAATGCTGTTGCGATCATCAGACCCAGAATGATTCTTTTGGGTGAGAACCCGATAACACCAATGAAGTGGAGTGCTATCCTTTCGTGGAGATTCCATCTTTTCATTGCCTCAGCGATAGTGAATCCTCCCAGGAAAAGGACAACCAGGCGGTGCATGTAAGGACTAAAAACTATGAAATAGCCGGGTAACCGGGCATATTGGAAGTGGGCTATACCCAGCATGGGGAGCAGAACCATAGGACACAGAGCAACAACCGATATGGGTAAAACTTCTGCTATCCACCAGATTGCCATGAGGAGAGCTAAAGCCAAAGTGTTCTTTAGTCCTCTCGTTTGAATTTCTATGACTTCTTTAAGATTCTTTATTCCTTCTGTTCTTCTTTCCTTAAGCTTTATCCCTTTCTCTCCGGCTCTATGAAAATCTGAGGGGAGGGTGACAAAGATCTCTTTGCTTTGATTCAAAATTTCCTGGAAGTTCTGATAATTTATATCTTCAAGGGATTGCAGTTTAGTTTTTTCAAACAGTTTATCAATAACTTCCTGATGAGCGTGTTTAAGAACAATATTGATTGCAGGGGGATACATGGATGGAGCAGGAGGGAGGAGGAGAATGGCGAGAAAGGATATAATGCCTAAAAGAAAACCAGCTTTGGGTTTTTTTTCTTTCATCCTTTGATAATAATAATTCACCGCAGAGATCGCAGTGTACGCGGAGAGGAACCAAGCATTATTTCAAATGCCCAAAACACAGTATTCCGATATTCAATTATAAGCGAAGCTGACTAGGTTATAATCTCGGCGATCTCAGCGTTCTCTGCGGTTAGCTGAGTTTTTATTTTTTATATATTTTCCAATAATGATGTCCAGGTCTTTTTTAGCTTTATCAGGTATCAAATCTTCCCGAGTAATAATGGCATTTTCTAAAGCATTGCAGCAGGAGCAGCTTCTTTCCATTTTTAAAATTTCCGGGATTACTTCTCTTATAACCTTTTTTACGTTCTCGGCATTTTTATTGAGATTATCAATGATCATTTCAATACTCAAATTGTCTTCATCCTCTTTCCAACAATCAAAGTCGGTTACCAGAGCAATAGTTGAATAGCAGATCTCAGCTTCTCTGGCCAGTTTGGCCTCTTGCAGGTTAGTCATTCCAATTACATCAACCTTCCAGCTGCGGTAGATATGAGATTCTGCCCTGGTTGAAAACTGAGGACCTTCTATACATAAGTAGGTTCCTCCGTTGTGAACAGGAAACCCCAGTTCTTTTATTTTTTTGTGTAGTGTGCCCCGTAACTGAAAACAGATGGGATGAGAAAAACTGACATGAGCTACGATTCCACTTCCAAAAAATGTATCAATCCTTTTTCTTGTCCTGTCAAAAAATTGATCTGGTAATACCATGTGAAGCGGTTCAATCTCCTCTCTCATGCTTCCAACCGCACTGACTGATATGATCCTTTCCACGCCGATCTTTTTAAATCCATAGATGTTAGCCCTGAAGTTTAGTTCATGGGGCAGAATTCTATGGCCAATGCCATGTCTGGGGAGAAAAGCAACTTTAATACCATCCAATTCACCCACAATGTACCTGTCAGAAGGGTTACCAAATGGCGTATTCACTGTGACTGCCTCCGTTTTTGTCAGCCCTTCCATCTTGTATAATCCAGTGCCACCAATAATTCCTATTCTGACGTTAGACATAGAGAATCTCCATTCTACTCATAAAAAGTATTTGGGAGTTTTGAATTCCACAATCCCTCAATTCCCCAATTCCTAAATTTTTTAGAAACACATGTTTTCTTATCGTACATCCCCATAACACATGGCTCATATCTTTGACGATACCTTATTGAGTCGTTATTTGCACATCTTCCGGGCAAGGTTTAAGATTCATGCCGTGGATAGAGCAGATAGGGATTTCTCCGATAAGTATATATTTCCCGCCGTTAGGACACTTAGAAAGCTTATGGGAAGGAAGATAAGTTTTTAGCTTTCTCATATCTAATGAGGTTTGATCTTCCAGAGTAAAACTATCTGTTATCCCCTTTTTTTTAAGAGTTAATAGCCCTTTTTTTATCTGGCAAAGGTTATTCAAGCAGGTTTCTTTCCAATATTCTTTCCTAAAACCATTATCTTTAAAATCCTTAAGAACAATCTTTGCTTCATTTAGTCCATCAAATATAAGCTGTGAACTCATAGTAGCTTGAGTGACAGCATCAATATAAGGATTAAATGGAAGGTTTTTAAGGATATCTTTTCCTAGAACACGTGATTCTATCTTTGTGAAATCCCTCTTGTTCCAGGAGGTATTCCCATATTTAGTTATGTGGATGGGATTAAAGGATACAAGGTACCCCTTATGATCTAGAATGTAGTAAAAGTGAATATCATGACATACATCACAGATACTGTACTTACTGACAAATCTTCCAAAAAGAGATGCCTCTGCATCTTTTGCATTTGCAAACCCCAGATAAATCATTTCACCGTTTTTCAGTTCTTTTACCCTAACCCTCTCTATTTTGTCATTTGCTTCCTTCATAGATTTCTGCATCAGTTCCAGGAGTTCTCCCTTTGTGAAATTTGGTCTGAGCTGGGAAATTTTTCCTCTCAGTAATTCTTCAGATCTGGCACGAGTTAAAGAGTCAGCCCGATAAACTATCCTTCCTGAATTATTGACAAGGCAGACAAGGGGATTTTCTGCAACTCCAAAACAACTTTTGAGAGTTCCCATGACATCTTCAATCAAAAAGATGTTGGATATCTTTTTTAACATTTCCAGTTCTTCTATAGAGAAAATATTATTAATAAAACCTGTGATGACTATTGAGAATCTTTCTTCAGTAATCAGAGAGAGAAGCACCTTCATCTGAGTTGCCGTATTTCTTATATCATATTCGAGAGGGAAAGTGTTAAAAGAGGGGAAATAAATAAGCAGTCTTTTCTCTTCAAAGGGTTCAGCAGGGTATCTTGTCTTGAGGGTTTTGAGAAAAATCTGAGGAACTTTATAGCCAGGTTCTACCCCTTCCATATCGTTTTTAAACAGTTCTTTTATTTTTTTCAAATACGTTTCGTAAGAAGTAATACCTCCTCTATGATGGTAGAGGATATACAATTCCCCTGAAATATCTTTTCTAAGAAGGTACGTTTGGGGTGTCCCCTTGAGATTACCAAGGCAGTTAAACACCTCCTTTGAGGGATCGGCAATAATTGGATAGTATGCATTGAAGCTTTTTTTAAATCTGTTTATTTCTTTGGCATTATTGCCAACGGTAATACCCAGAATAGAAACCTTAGATTTGAGGGTCTTATCTGATTGCACCTTATCCCATAGCTGGTTAAAGACAGGTACCTGAAGTTGGCAGGTGTGACAGTAAACATTCAATAATTCAATAATGATAACTTCAGAGGTAAAATTTTGAAGGGAGATTGTTTTTTCTGGTGATAACTGGAGAGTTTCCATCTCCTTTTTGTCTAGATTATTTTTCAGGCTGAATGGGGGAAAAGAATCTCCCACCATAACAGGAGCGCAATCTTTAGTCCAACCTGTGGATAAATTAAAAAGAACTATAAGAAGAGTAAGATTAGTAAAAACGAGAATTCTTTTTGTCATCTTGTCAAAACACTTTGAAACTGATTAGTACCTGAACGAAAACCTGTTTTCGTCTTCAAGAAATTCGGAGTACGAAGCAAATCGTCGAAAATTTAGGGATTCAGGAATTGAGGGATTTAGCAATTTTCTCAATTCGCAATTCCTAAATTCTCAAATTCCTCAATTCTATAGTTTGTTTCGGATTTAGTCTGAACATAACTTTCCGTTCAGACACTGATTAGATAAAACCTACCTTTGGATATAAAATTAACGTGAATACAATAAGATGTCAAATTTAAAAATAGAGAGACTATATGCTGAAAAGACTTTAGATACTGAAGATGATAGAAATATCGTTCTTTGAGATGGAATGAATTTCTAGATGAGAATAATACTCAAGAGAAAATGGTTGGTATATATGGCTTATTCTTTTATTTAACCTGTTGATTTACTTACTTATTTTTAATGCATGGATAAGTATTTACCCTAAAGTTTTTTAACTGTTTTATCGATAAGCAGTAATAAAGATTAAATTTCACGTTAATAGTTCACCGCAGAGGACGCAAAGATCGCAGAGAACATAGAAAAAACAAACAATTTTATTTTAGCATGAATAAACTGTTATGGTTTTACCTTAACAACCTCTGCGTTCTCCGCGATCTCTGCGGTTAGCTGAACTTTTACAATTTCACAATTTGCAAATGAAGTTCTCTTTTAAGAAGGAGGGTTTTTATGCGTGTTATAGAATGTAAGAAAAGAGAAGTTGCTTCTATTTTGATTATGTGCCTGTTTCTGTGGGTAGGGACAGATGTTAACAGTGTTTCCGGTTGGGAGATTTATTCTTTACAGGCAAAATTGCAGGAGCAAGGTGCCAGATGGACGGCTGGAGAAACATCTTTATCACATCTTACACCAGAGGAATTTAAACAGATGCTGGGTTTGAAGATTCACAAGCAGATTAAGGCAGTGTCCCCAACTTCAAGACCGTCAAGAACCGCAATACCTTATGCAGTACCCTCTTCTATCGATTGGCGTGATTACGATGGAGAAAACTGGATTACTTCCATAAAAAATCAGCAGCAGTGCGGGAGTTGCTATTCCTTTGCAACACTTGGAACAATGGAAACTCTCATTAAGTTGGATCAGGGTGATCCTGATTTTGAAGTTGATCTTTCAGAACAGTATCTCGTTTCCTGCGGACCTTATGGCAACTATGGCGGTTATGACTATGGTGGTTGTATGGGAAATTATACGTATTATGTTGCTGATTTCCTGATGTCTACCGGTGTTCCTGATGAACCATGTTTTCCCTACTATGTTGATCAGATAGAAGGCACTGAACCTTCTTGTGATAATGTATGTGATGATGTAGCGTCAAGGGTAGAAAAAATTACAGGCTGGGCTTATATAGCACCCCATGCGACGAACTACCTCCCTAATCCTGATCAAATTAAAGCAGTGCTTGTTGATAAACCGGTTCCCTGTGGAATGTTTACTTATGAAGATCTTCAGTATTATACTGGTGGTGTATATGAACCGTTACCTGATCAGGAGAGTTTAGGCGGTCACCTGGTACATATCATTGGCTATGATGACAGCCAGTCCTGCTGGATCGTTAAGAATAGCTGGGGTACTAATTGGGGTGAGAGTGGATTTTTCAGGATTGCATATAGCGAGACTTCTGAAAGTTCTTTGACTATGTTTGGACTCGAAGCACTCGATTTAGATTATGGAGAACAGGTTACTACTTCTACTACTACCACCACACCAATTTCCACTACGACTACTGTACCAGATACAACAACTACCACTACAACTATCGAACCTGATGACATGCCCAATTTGATGCCCTGCACTCCTCCTGGATGGAGCCACCCGATTGTTCCGTCATCACAACAGGGGACCAGCACCCATAATCCTGGAATTGATGTTCTTTATCCCAGTCCACAGAAGACCTATATTGACTTTGCCTTATGCAATGAAAACAATGGTGATGCTACAGATTCTTTCACTGTTGTTTTCTATATTGATGGAGTCGAAGTATTTACTGCTGAAGTGGAAGATGTTCTTGAAGGGAAATCCTGTAAATCATGGGCAGACAAGCAATTCAGCCTTTCTAAAGGTGAGCACACACTTAAAATAGTGGTAGATGTTTATAATGAAGTGGTTGAAGCAGATGAGAATGATAATTTCCAGGAGATGACTTTTACCTGGGAAGCTGCATTATGGCCTGGACTTTACAGGGAAATGTTTGGCGATAATTTTGCAGAAGAGGTTATTTTACTGAGAAATTTCAGAGATGAAATTTTGATAGCTGACAGGAAGTGGAGGCCTTATGTTGATATACTTTATAAGAACTCTTTTGAGATTGCTTCCTTGCTTTTAAAGGATGAGGATCTAAGGATGCACACAGCTGCTGTTATAAAGCAATTAATTCCTGAGTTGGTGTTCCTTTTAAACAATAAAGAAGCAATGATGTCTTCCCGAATGATTTCTTCAATTGAAACTTTATTGGATGAGTTTGAAGCGAAGGCAAGTCCGGGTGTGGAGATAACTATTAAAGGGGTAAAGAAAGAGTTTAGGAAAGGGGAGGCATTAAATCAATTTGGAATCAAGGTTGAGTAAATCACTCAACTGCTTAACCATTCATTTTAAAAGGCAGGGTTAGAAATAACCCTGCCTTTTAGTTTGTGAAAAGATGTTAAGGACGTTGATTAAATATCTTGTCAATATCGGAGAGGTTGCTCGTTGTTGGGCAGGGAGGAAGGCTGTTGAGAAATATTTTGCTGTAGCTTCTGGTGTGAAGTCTCTTGTCCAGTATGGAGAGAACACCACGGTCTTCCCTGTTTCTGATTAGCCGTCCCAAACCCTGTTTCAATGAAATAATAGCAGAGGGGATCTGGTAAGAAAAAAAAGCATTGCTCCCCTGAGATGTAATATATTCTATACGGGCTTCCACCATTGGATATGTAGGAGGATCGAAGGGGAGTTTATCAATGATGACACAGCTTAAGGACTCACCCTGAACATCTACACCTTCCCAGAAGCTACTGGTTGCAAAGAGCACCGAGTGGATATCATCTTTAAACTGTTTTAGGAGGGTGGATTTGGGTTTTTCCCCCTGGAGAAGAGGTGTGAACAGCAACCTTTCTTTCAAATACTCATAGATCTTCAACATATTCTTGTAGCTGGTGAAAAGCAGGAAGGCCCTGCCAGAAGTGAGATTTAGTATGTTCTCTATTTCTTCTGCAGCCGTAAAGGCAAATGCTTCATGGCCAGGTTCGGGCAGGTGTTTGGGCAGGTAGAGGATAGCCTGTTTTTCATAGTCAAAGTTGGAGTCAAAGATGAATTCTTCCATGCCTTCTTTTTGTATTAGCCCCAACCTTTCTTTAAAGTATGTGAAGTTCTGATTGGTTGAGAGGGTGGCAGAGGTGAAGATAATAGTGTCTTTTCGCTCAAAAAGGTGCTGATTGAGCATTACTCCTGCTTCAATAGGAGAGGCGTTTAGAAAAATACCTTTTCCCTTAATTTCACACCAGTAGACATAGGCAGGGTCTTTCGCTTCTATGATGAAGGTAAGCTGCTGACTTATTTCCTGAGCCCTTCTGCTCAAAGCTTCAATCGACTCTGATTTGGAAGAGAGATTATTTAACATGCTGCTGATGGCTGTAAGTTTGTTAAGAATGGAGGCCAGCAAAGTCAGTACTTCTTTCTTGAGATGTTTCTGTCGAAGCCGATAGCGAGATTGTGAAGAATTGTGGGGCTTTCTTTCTAGCGGGGTAAAACAATGGAAAAAAACAGGGCAAAGTGTTTGCAGATTGTCTATGATAGCGTTGAATGGTTTCATTTTACAATGTGCTGCTTTAAGTTCTCTTATAGTATCTCTGATAAGTTCATCCAGGCGGTAATTGCTCACCGTGATGCCAAAGTAGTGAGTGGCAATTTCTTCAATCTGGTGTGACTCGTCAAAAACGAGTGCATCATGACTGGGGATAACTTCTCCATATCCTGTTGCCTTTAGCATCAGGTCGGCGAAAAAGAGGTGGTGGTTTACTATGATGATATCTGCTTTCTGGGCTTTTTGTTTTAGCAGGGTTAAGAAACATTCCTTGAAATAGCTGCACTTTTGTCCCAGACATATATTGGCATCTGAACAGATTTCACCCCAGGCAGTATAGTCATCAGGGATATCTTCAAGCTCAGAACGGTCACCGGTGGTGGTGTTATAAACCCAGTGGCAGATATTCTCAAAATGTAAAATCTCAGCTGGAAACTGGAATGTAGGCTGGGATTTAAAGCGCTCAAATCTGTACAGGCAGAGATAGTTGTTGCGACCTTTCATGTAAGCCACACGAAATTTGAAAGGTAATATTTTTTGAAGTAGGGGTATATCTTTGTGATAGAGCTGTTCCTGGAGATTTTTGGTAGCTGTGGAGATGACTACTTTTTTTCTGCTTAGAATGGATGGAATCAGATAGGCAAGTGTTTTGCCCGTACCAGTTCCTGCCTCTGCTATCAGGTAGTGTTCTTCATTTAAAGCCTTTTCAACTGACTGAGCCATCGTCAGCTGTTCAGGTCTGAACTCAAAATTATTTATTGATTTTGCTAAAAGACCTTTCTTTCCAAAGATATCCTGCACTGATGAATTCCTTAGACTGTGGTTGATATTGCCTTTTTAGAGAATTATTATAGATAGATAGGGAGGGAAAGCAAGATTAAAAAATGCTTGCTCCCGCATGGCACATTTGTTACTATCAATTATATTTGCTTTATATTTTCTGCGTTGATCTGCGAAAATCTGCGTCCTAACCTGCCAAAGAGGGAGATTATGAAAATTGATAAATTGTGGGGATCACGGTTAAAAAAAGGTTCGGCTAAAGGCTTGCTTGAGTTTACCTCCGGTCGGGATGTGATGCAAACAAAGCCCTGTGATCAACGATTAATCCCCTATGATGTGTGGGGAAGCAAGGCGCATGTTATTATGCTGTGGAAGCAGGGATTGATGACAAAAAAAGAGGTGCGAGGTGTTTTAAAAGGACTCAATAAAATAGAAGCCTCTTATCAAAAAGGTACATTCAGGGTGGATCCTTCTAAAGAAGATGTTCACAGCACGATTGAGAGCTATCTGATTAAGTACTTTGGCATGGAGTCAGCCGGGAGACTTCATGCTGGCCGGAGCAGAAATGATCAGGTGGCAGTTGATATGAGGCTTTACCTTAGGGCTGAGGTATTGGAATATATCACCCTGTTATTAAACCTGATAGATTCCATGACAGCAGTTGCAAAAGCTCATGTCGACACTATTATGCCTGGCTATACTCACCACCAGCCTGCGATGATTAGCTCATGGGGGCATCTCCTTTTCTCTTATGCAGTGTCTCTTGAAAGGGATGTCAGGAGATTATTCAGCTGGTATGCCATGTTCAATATTAATCCCTTAGGTGGTGTTGCAGGTTATGGAACATCTCTGCCACTTGATCGAAATTTAACTGCCAGGTTGATGGGATTTGACGGAGTTCATGAAAGCTCCATAGATCCCCCTCAAAATCGGTGGGAGCCGGAATTAGAGTTATGTTATGACATCTCAGTTATGATGAACCATCTTAGTAATGTTGCCCAAACTCTATTAATACTGAGCACTTCGGAGTTTGGTATGGTTCAGATAGATGATGCCTATTGTACAGGTAGTTCAATAATGCCGCAGAAAAGAAATCCTGATCCTTTGGAGGTGATCAAAGGGAAGGCAGCCTATGCTCATGGTATGGTAATGGCAGTTCTCTCTTCAGGGAGATCGTTTTTTGCGGGTTATAACAGGGATTCTCAGTGGAGCAAATACCCGGTTATGGATATTATTGATGAGTGCAAACCTTCTCTTAATGTGATGGAGGAGATTGTAAGAACTCTCAGGTTTAATAAAAAAGCTGCATTAGAGCGGTGTGAGATGGCTTTTATTACTGCTACTGATGTAGTGGAGTGGCTGGTTCAAAAACATCATCTCCCATTTCGAGAGGCTAAAATAATAGTAGAGAAGGCAGTGAAATATTCGGAAAAGGAAGGGAGTGAAAAGATTACTTTTGATTCACTGAAACAAGCGCTCAGCGAGATGAAGATAAAGCTAACGATTAAAGAGAAAGATGTTCAAGGATGCCAGATTCCAGAACGCATTTTAAAGGAAAGAAAAACGAAGGGAGGACCATCTCCTCATGTGCTGAAAGGGGAAGTTAAGCGGTTTCAAAAGGTTTTGCAACGGCATAGGGATTGGTTGAAGAAAAAGGTAGATCAAGTGAAAGAGGCACGATCAGAGGTTAGAAGGATAGTTAAGTCATTAATTTGATTTTGTGAAGTTAACCGCTAAGACGCAAAGGACACAAATTGATAAGAATTCCCTTTTTGATGGGGTAAGCATAGGGATAATTAAACTTGTGTGTCAAGAAAAAACCACAACAAGATGTAAGACTATATCTTGTTCGTCATTTGAGAGAAAATTGAGAGAGGGTGATCAGGAAGAGGATAACGAAAAATTTAAGACCGATGAGGTATTTTTATGTAAACCCTGGCTTCGCTCGGGCAGGCTTCTCCTGTTTTCCCTGTGGCCTTTTTTACACATAAGATTCAAAGGGGTAATCGGGATCGCTATAGTCATCATCCCAGGGTAGGATTTGAGAATGAGAGCAGTCTTCTTCACCGGGTGGGGAATGTATTTTGGGAAGAGGTCTTTTTTTAACATTCCAGAGTACGAGGTGTTCCAGGTCCTTGGTATAAGCTCCAAAAGGATAATCAGGGTCTTAGAATAATCATCATACCAAGGAAAATCTTAGATAGTACCTCAGTTGTTATACTTGCCTAAAGCAGCATTAAGCACATGCTTTACCAGCAACTGGCAAATACCGGAGTTTCCATTAGGTGGGTAATATATTGCCCAGGTCCCTTTGTACTGATCCTGAACGGGTCCATTAGGGTCCGGAGTACCCAGTGCTGGATCATATCCCAGGTGACCATATTCGCTAACGTCATAGGCAAGAGAGGGATCCATATCCCCACGTGCTTTGGTCATATCTGTCTGCCTTGATGGTGGGGGTAATCCCCCTCGCTCCCACAGCCACCCATGGTAAAGCAGCAGGGTTCATTGCCACATTCTGTATCCACCCAATTTCCCCAATAATCTGTGAAGGGATGGCCAACTTCAGGGTAGTTATCGTAATCCCATGTTCCCCATTTTGTCCAGGTCTTAAAACCTATCTCTTTTGCAATCTGGTTGGGGAATTCAACCAAGTTCAAGACAGAATCAGTGACAATCTGAGGAAATCCGATCACAATGTGTTTAACACCACGATCTTTCAAATACTCAAGCGCATCCCAATAGAGGTAACCCCATTCATCTCCAGGTAGTTCTTTGTCGCTCTCGTAAAGCCAGGCATGTCCCAAATCTTCCCCTCGCATCTTCCGGGTTCGTTCGACAAGTCCGTTTTCAGGATTGTTCTCCTTGATACCCATATAGGCACCAATAATGTTGTCTGAGTCCATATCAGGATGGTTAGTCATAAGCTGGGACTTGATATGCTTGTTTATGATTAACGTGTCATCAATCTTCGGATCAAACACCTCATTATTGTCGTGAAGGGCATGATTCAAAATAATTACGCCCGTATCACCATCTGAAATCGTATCAGACATAGCAGCTTCAATAGCCTCTACATGAAGCGTTGCAAGATCCGGATCTTCCGCAATGGGGTTGGGACTGCCGTCCAGTGGTACCGCCTGGTCTATCTCAGGAAGTCCTAAGCTTCTTGTCCAGCCCTCGGGTTCGGTTGGGTAAGATCTCTCCATCAGGTTTGTGTAATCATTAATCCAGGTAAGGGGAATAGACCTGCCATTCTCCTCATTCCACTTATTAAGGGCACGCTTGGTCATTTGCACAACCTCATAGGTTTTTGAAAAACGAAAACCTCCAACGGTGGTATCTATCATGATAATCTGGGAAACCCCTTTTTTGAGAAGTCTCTCAACCGGACCGTCCACATCATAGCGGTTAGGATCACAACCACTCCATGGCCCATCATCCTCATCTTCACCACAGTAAGTGACATCATCTCCCTCACCTGAAGGGTCGTGATAGATGTAACGGGGATAAGGATAGTGATCTATTCGGTCACCACACATCCAGCCTGCCCAGTCCACCTCAAAGGTAATACCGTATGAATTTTTATCCAGTTCAGTCTTCATGTCTGTCAACAGTTGTTCTTCGATACCGGTATAAGGATCAGTACCCCCAATCCTTTCATATTCAAAGTCATATTTCCTTAAAAATTTGAGCGCGAATTCCGAATCCAAAACCATTCCCCAATTTTCGGCATTCCACAGGACGATCTTATAGACAGGATGATTTGGATCGTAAGATTGCATCTGAACAGCGGCATTCCACATATTCTCTGGTCGATTTGTGTCCTGTCCACCGTGGATGACAAAAATCAACCCGATTTTTTTCCCCACCATCCCACACGAGATTGGCCAGAAAACAAACGTCATGGCTATTAAAAAAACAAAATACCCGACTTTCTTTTTCCAGTTCATAACCCTTCCTCCTTATAAGAGATACATGTGAGAGAGTGAAATTTTTCCCCAATTAAATTGAGCGATTCTTTAAACCTTGTGACATGGGAGTTGTCTGTTTTCTATCGAAAGATGGATATTTACATTACCATCTAAAATCTTCGGTTGTCAATATAGATATGCCATTTTAAATGGTTATCATGGAAAGGCTAAGATGTCAAGGGAGGGGGTTATGGAGTTAGGCTGAAGGGGTGAGCAAATGGGTTGTACCTCCTGAACAGCTATTCGAGGAAAGACTTTTTTTGAATACATAGCTGATTGATATGTCCCATCAAGATTTAAGAGAAGCAGAGCTTCGTTCATTTAAGAATGATTTGATTGAAAGGATGATGACTCCCACAGCAAGTCCAATTAGAATCAGGTCAGCGAAAGCCAGCATCCAGTTGTGATCAGGGATATAGACCTTAAAGAAGAGATAGATAAGGGCGAACAGGGAAGTGGCCATCATAAAAATAGCTGGTAAGATTAAAAAGAAGTAACTCCTACCCTTGCGAAATAGCCAGACTGCTATTCCCAGAAGGGTTAAAGCTGCCAGCAACTGATTCGCAGCTCCAAAAATAGGCCAGATGGCAAGGAATGCATTGCTGTAGCCCAGTGCAAACATGATGCTGACACAGAGAAAGGAGTTGAAGAAATAGGATCGGAGTAGTCTCGGCAAATTTTTAAAGATAGCAGCCCAGAGCTCTTCAAAAAGATAGCGATTAAGCCTTACTGCAGCATCCAGGGTAGTAGCTAGAAATCCTGCAATCAGAAGGATGCCAAAGACAGTGCCATAGGAACTGGGGATGCCAAGACTTTTTTCAAGTAGTCCCCCAACCCCCAGTGAGAAGGCAAGTACCGGGTTTGATTTAATAGCTGGGTCGGAAGGAAATACAAGTTGAGTGTAATGTGAAAAGCTGAGACCACATCCAACTGCTATTACCACCCCGATAGAGAAAAGTGCTTCCAGTAACATTGATCCAAAACCAATCCTCCTGGCAACACTTTCCCTGGATATCTGTTTTGAGCTTGTTCCCCCTGCCACCAGGGCATGGAAACCCGAAATGGCTCCACAGGCAATGATTATAAAAAGAAATGGCCAGACAGGTCCCAGTTTCGAGGTACCCTCAGCCAGATTAAAGGCAGGCGCAACGAAAGTGACTCCTTTCAGACCTGCTACCAATCCCCCTACTACCAGCATAATAATACCGCCAAACAGTATAAATGAATTGGTAAAGTCTCTGGGCTGAAGGATAATCCAGACCGGTATCCCTGCTGCTATAAAAACATATATTGAAAGAGAGATCATCCAAAAGGTATGTCCTAAACACAAGGGATAGGATATGCCTATTTTTATTGAAGCTATGCAAACAAAGATAGCCAGCAGGGCGGCGTAATATGAACTAATCCCTTTTTTGTATAGGAGATATCCTATAAGTGGAGAAAAAATGGTAATTACAATGACAGAAGTGGATGCGATAGCACCAATAGTAGCCATGATAGTACCATTAACCATTATAGTTTTAAGAAGGGATTGGGAGGGTAAAAGCCCCAGTTCTTTAATAGGAACCAGTGAGGTGAGTGCAACAGCAGCCAGCCCTAAGAAAGCAGAAGTCACCAGAAGCACCATGAAGATGGTAAAACTGATTAGGATGATGAATCCTGCTTTCCCCAGAGATTTTTCTGCTACCCTGGCCATTGACTTTCCCTGTTCTCTCATGCTGGCGAAAAGGGCGCTGTAATCATGGACTGCTCCTATGAAAACAGTACCCAGGATCAACCAGAGAAGACAGGGGATAAATCCAAAGACGAGCCCCACGGTGGGGCCAATGATAGGGCCTGCGCCAGCAATGGCAGCAAAGTGGTGGCCGAAGAGCACCAGGGATTTGGTGGGAACATAGTCTTTCTGGTCATTGATAGAAACGGCAGGAGTGGGATTTTTATCATCTTCCCCAAAGACATTAGAAATATAGCGTGCATAGTATTTGTAAGCGAGGAAGAAGATGGGCAGTGCAACAATCAGAGGTAACATTATATTTATAGCCATGGGGAACACCTTTTTGTCAAGTTGTCAGCAGATTAATTTTTCGAAAATGTCATCATAGATAGGTGCCATTCTTTGCCAATCGTACTTTGTAACAAAGCTCTGAATATCCACCTTCCGTACCTCCTGAATGTTTAGAAAAAGATTTTTTAGCCTTCCAACGAGATCATCAAAGTCATCATAAAAGAACCTGGAGTGTAAGTTATCTGGTATATGTTCCGGATAGGCGCGGTGTTTAGGTAGGAGAGGATAGCAATTGCAGTACATTGCCTGCACTACACTACCTCCAAAGAAATCATGCACTGAAGTAACCGGCAGGATGTCTGCTTTCCACAACCAGTTGGCGTACTCTTCAAAATCTTCGGCAAATCCAAAGTGTACAATTTTAGTGCTGAGTTTTTTTCTTGCTTCAAGGAATATTTCCGGTTTTTGTGCAAAACATTCGCCAAGTACTGCCACTTCAAAATCAAGACCTTCGTCGTTAAGTATGTAAAGTGCCTTAAAGAATTCCTCCGGGTTTTTGTCATATTCCCATCGGTGATTCCACAGGATGAGAGGTGGTCTATTGTTATTGTTTCCAGTCTCTGCGGGTTGACAGGTATCTAATTTTTTAAGATCCATTCCCAGGTGCAGCACCCTGCTTTTTTGAGAGATGAGTTGTACACTGGTGAGTTCGTTGTGGTCAGGGAAAGATTTAAGGAAACGGGGCAATTCATCTATAAAGGAGTGAAGATGATATTGAGAATTAAAAAATGCTGCATCAGCAGTCAGGGCACTCACATAATTGATAAAGCCATAATGCATATCCCTTTGCTTGATGATGTCCCTGTCCTGTGGTGACCAGGGATAGGTGAGCTGATTTTCGTGGAAATAAACGGCCGTTTTAATAGAGGCACTGACTTTTCTGGTAAGCGCTAAAAACGTTGTGAGGTCAAGCATATCAGTGGCTAAAAACAAATCAGGCTGTAAGTTACAGGATAAGAATTTATGCGCAAGTGTTACTGCACCACCATGCATGCGCCATTTCCAGTACTGGCCATTCAAACTTAAAATTTCGACATTATGTCGGCTGTAATCTGTATATTCTTTTGCCCATGCAGCATGCGAACCTGTGTAGTATGGTTCCAGTATTAGTATTTTCATGAAAAAACCATTCTTTTATTCCAGCTAAATTGATTTGCTTTATTTGAATCTGATGCGGACTCCAAGTCTTTTTTTCCATTTATCATTAAGAGGAAGATTTAGAATGATAAAATCATAAACAAACCATAGTAAAGGAATTGTGCCGGCAATCAGATGACCTTTAGTTAACAGATAAATTGAAGTGATTATAAGGGCTATCCAGCCGGTTCTAAGTGCACAAGGACACCAAAGACAAATTATCCCGATAAAAATATAGTATTTAGAAAAACAGAAAACAGAAACCCCTAATGATACTAAGAATAGAATAATCATAACATAAAGTATTTATTAGATGATAAATACAGGCAATAAACTCCAATGTAATGAGTAAATTTCTTAAGGGCTTGAGGTAATCTATGGTTCTTCGTGAGCTTCGTGGTTTGAATAAATTATGACGGAGGTGCATGGGAATCTAACCCACCACGGACGTTCTTCATGCCCCCCATTGGATTTGAAGTCCAAAATAGCAGAAAAAAGAAGGCAATGCAACGTTTTAAAATTGCTTAATTAACTTTAAAATCAAATAGTTAACTATATGTGCCCAGTTGGCTAGAATTGGGTGAAATTTAGTCCTCGTGGGCACAATTTAGGCACAGTAAAAGGGCTGGGATATTTCTGGACCTTTTCTTTTTAGAAGTCTTAAACCCCCCATGACCCCCCATGTTAGGATAGTTGTCACCTGTAAGAAGAAGGATACCCGGGAGAGAA
>CAZOKO010000011.1:0-36757 GCA_964580455.1 uncultured Thermodesulfobacteriota bacterium
ACAGGTTTATAACCCTAACCTTTCGATGTGTCCACTAATTTAGGGGAACCTCAAAATTGATTAGAAGAAGTGAATATGATGAAAATGGTATACTTGCCTTTGATAAACAATATTAGATGTGATTTGGGATTGAGGAATTTAATTTAAGATACAATAATAGCGATCTGACATGTAAATCTGTGGTAATGGATAATTTCTTATGAGCACTACTTTAAGAATAATTATTTTTTGGCTTATCGCATTATTAGCAGCAATATTTGTTTGCTCCTGCTCAAATACGGATACAATCACTTTTTACACGTACAAAGTTATAAACACGTATCCTCATGAAAATAATGCCTTTACACAGGGACTGGTTTTTGAAAATGGCTTCATATATGAAGGAACAGGACTTTATGGTTCCTCAACATTACGTAAAGTTGAATTGGAAACAGGAAATATTTTACAAATCCATGAACTCCCATCTCAATTCTTTGGTGAGGGAATAACTATTTTCGAAAACAAGATTGTTCAGTTAACATGGAAATCCAATGTCGGTTTTGTTTACGACAAAGACAGTTTTGAGTTAAAGCAGGAGTTCAATTACCAGACTGAGGGATGGGGTATTACGTATGATGGAAAGCGTTTGATCATGAGCGATGGTACATCAACACTGCATTTCCTGGATCCAGTAAACTTTGAGAAAACCGGTAGCATTGAAGTATCTAAAAGCAATATTCCTCTGACCGGACTAAATGAGCTGGAATATATTGAAGGGGAAATCTATGCCAATGTCTGGAAAACAAACAGTATCGCAAGGATTGAACCACAAACGGGAAAAGTAATCGGATGGATTGAACTGACTGGACTTTTAAGTCCGGAAGACTATAGCAAACAACCCGTTGATGTTTTAAATGGGATTGCGTATGACACAAAGAATGACCGCTTATTTGTGACTGGAAAGCTATGGCCCAAACTCTTTGAGATTGAGCTGATTCCGGCAGGGTAAATTGTTTAAGTGATCTAGAGTGCCTAAAGTTTTTAAAGAGTGGGTTTGAGAAATCTATTCTTTAAGGTCTTCTTCAATTATTGAACTGATGCTTGTATCGTCTTCAGTATGAATGATTATTGATGATTTTTTTTTGATAGCATAATACTTCGGATTGGGTTTCCTCTTTATAATGAACGTTTCAGGGGCATTCCCACCATCTTTGTTGATGAGTAACTCGCCATTTACGGAAATATATATGCTGGCTCCAAAGGGGAGGGCTTTATAGAATATTTCATCATATTTGTAGTAATTGGACTTAATAATGCTAACAGCGGCACTCATATTGTTTAAATATTTGTTTAGAATCCTTGTTACGGTTGGCGTTTCGTTAGATATTTGACCGATCTTTTTCCATTTTGGTACTGTATAAGTTACATCTTTTGGTATCCGATCCTTCTTTGAACCGGAAAGTAGTGTACACCCTGAAAATAAAGTAGTGGCAAGAACCACAAAAATGATTCCTATGAAGAAATATGTTCTAATCACTCTTCTTCAATTCCTCATCAGCAATTGACTTTGCTTCTTCTATAATGTCTTCATCAGGGAGGTTATTGAGTGCATTGATGGCAGATTCCAATTGTTTAATGTTTCTTACTCCACAAAGAGCTGTACTTATATCATCAAATTGTAAAACGTAACCCAGAGCCAATTCCAGACCTGTATGGTTCTTCTCCTTAAGCATATCATTAATACGTTCCATGGCTTTATACTTAGGTTTTTTATCAACAATTTTCCACCATGGTGCCCACGATCTAGCATCAACCTCGTCATATTTTCTTTCAGGAGTAACCCTTCCTGTTAAAATGCCCTTATCAAATGTACCCCAGCACATAAATCCCATCTTGTTATCCTGGATAATACTAAATAACTTGTCCTTAGCTGATGAATTGAATAGATTTAGTTCATTTTGCAGGGCATCAACTCTGGCTATTTCAAATGCCTTATTAATATCTTCAGCAAATGAATTACAAAGGCCGATTGCCCTGATTTTACCTGCATCCTTTGCGCTTGAAAGATACTCCATAGGTTTTCTAATGTCGATGTTCTTATCAGGCCAGTGAATCATATAGAGGTCGATATAATCTGTTCGCAAATCCTTTAGTGATTGTTCAAGCATATTTTGTATCACTTTAGGATCGTTATTTATTTTTATTCTCTTATTGTCATCCCAGGTAATACCGCCTTTTGAAACTATGAAGACAGCATCTCTTTTCCTGAAGAATGCTTTTCCCATTCTTTTCTCTGAAAGTCCAAAACCATAGGCAGGAGCGGTATCAAAAAGGTTTAGGCCTCGTTCAAATGCCTCATGCAATAATGAGATAGCATCATCTTCTCCGATATGTCCAAAACCATATCCTCCACCCTCACCACTGATAGAACCACCGCCAAATGAAATTTCTGTTACCTTAAAATCAAGGGAACCAAAAGCTCTTTTATTGATCATGTTGCATTCTCCTTTTTTGCCGCAGAGGTAAAAAAACAATAATAATTTACATCCATAGAATCCTTGTTAATTAACATGATTCTTTGCATGCACTACGTAATCTCAAGAGAAATATGTTGATTACTTTATCATTTCGTTTTAAGATTGTAAAGAAATCAGATATAAAGATAATTTGAATTATCACAACAAAATCAGTGGGGATGCAAGAAAAGTGTTTGTAATAATTTTAAAGTGGGTATATAGTAATCAGGAATGATCTATATTTAAAAAATACTCTGTGAAACCTGTGGTTATTATTTGACAATACATTCTTATAAATAGGAGAAAGATTATGGCAGAGAATATCTCCCCGAATGAGAAAATGTTATCCGAAAGTGATAAAGGTAAAAATAAAAGAGAGGAACAAAAGAAGGAAAAAAAGACTGATTGGATAAATAATTTCAAAAGCAACACTTTAACAAGAATACAGAAATTTGAGACTAAATTGGACTCTATAACAAAGGAAAGGAATAAACTTTCAAAGGACCTCAAAAGTGCCAATGTACAATTAATTGAAATAAAAGGAGTGAAGGATAGTCTTGTCGATGAAATAAAACGATTAAGAAGCTCTCTTAATAGTGTACAAAGTGAATTTAAATATACCGAGGAAGAAAAAACTGATGCTTTAGAGAAAATCGATTCTCTAGGAATACAATTATCCACATTGGAAAAACAGTATAGCAATATAGAATCCGATTTGAAAAGTTCTAAGGATGCACTATTATTGAGTAAAGAAAGTGAAGAAGAGCTAAAAGGTAAAATAAGACTGCTTAATGATAAAGTTGAATGGAGCGAAAAAATACACAGTGAGGATTTGAAAAAAATTGATGATCTGGAATCCAAATTGGATGAAATAACACAAATTAAGGAATCTCTAAAGAATGATTTGCAGGTTAGAACCAGGAGTTTGGAAGAAAGCAAATCTAAAAATGAGAATCTTAATGATAAGGCAAATGTGCTTGAAGAAAAGATTTCCTCACTGGAGATTGTAAAAAAGGACTTGATAAAAGTCAGAAAAGAAAAATCCGATGCAACAGAGGAGATAAAAGGTCTAAAAAATAAACTTGATTCAACTCTTTCTCTAAAGGAAGCCCTGGAAATGGATATGAAGAAGGCACTTAAAGACCTGGAAAATGAGAGAAGCATGGGAGAGGAACATAAGAAAAGAATAGAAAATTTAGAGGGGAAGTCATCTGCCTTTGAGTTGATTAAATCACAGTTGGAGGATGAGACAAAAGCAAAGAATGAGGCTCTGAAAGATGTCAATAGACTGGGAGCTGAACTGGATTCAGAGAAGGCAATTAAAGAGTCAATCAATTCTGATTTGGAATCTACTTTAGCCTCAATAGAAACTCTCAAGAAAAAAAATGATGAAATGTCAGCTGTGTTTGGAGAATTAAAGGAGAAGAATACAACAATTGATGAAATGAAAATGGAGTTGAAATTCATCGAAGAAGAAAGAACCGAAGCACTGGAGAAAATTCAGGATTTAAATGATGAACTGGAAAATACCATGAGTATGAAAACAGAGATTGAGGTAGAACTTCAACAACTCAAAGAAGCTATGGAAAGTATCAGTGGGGCGATAGCTGAAACAGGTGACAGGACCAGTAGAAATATTGAAGTGTCAGATGAGTAGATTGACTCTAAAAAGTATATATTCAAGGGGGGCACGGGGATGAATCCTACTGATAGTGTTAAAAATAAGAAAAAATATGTTAGCAAAACGAAAAGTCCCATGAAGAAAAATAAAAAGAATGTTGATCAGTTTAAGCTTGCAAATGAAAATGAAGAAAAAAGTGGGAAATTAGAGGAAAGGGAAATAAATAATTCTGTGGAAGAAAAAGTTAGATCAGATGTAATAGAAAAAGTTGTTGAGGAAGGGGAGAGTAAATTAAAAACAGCAGAAAATGAACAAGAAGATTTTGTTAAAAGTGATGAAGAAGTATCTAATGAAACTGCTCCTGCTCCTTCACTGATTGAGATGCTCAATCACAGGAATGAAAAGGTCAGAATTGAAGCTATTGAATCATTGTTGAATATCGGAGATAAGTCAGTCAGCTATGCCTTCGCAAGTTGCATGAAGGACGACAGCTTCCAGGTACGGTTGGGAGCTTTAAGGGGACTATACAAATATGGTGGTGACCTGGCTGCTGACTATCTGATAACAGCTTTGGAAGATGAACATCCTGATGTGAGAAGAAGAGCATTAATATATTTAGGCTGGTTAAGGAAGAAAGAATTAGTTCCTTATATTACCGGAGCTCTGGCAGACAAATCTTCCCTGGTGAGAAAGATAGCAACTTATACTTTAGGTGATTTAAAAGATTTCCTGGCAATTCCACATCTTATAAAGGTCTTGGATGATAAGGACGAAGATGTTAAAAAGGGGGCGCTGGCTGCTCTAAAAAGAGTAACCGGGAAGTCGTTCCCATCAGAGAAGAATTCTCCTGAAGAAATTAATAAAGAAAAAATAGATAAATGGAAAGAGTGGTGGTCGAATGAGAACCAAGAAAAGAGCTAGAACCCCTATACACTTCAAATAAAAAACCTACTTTCACAATCATTCCCAAAAAGCTACCTCCAAACCTAACCGAAAATATTCAGTCTTAATATAGTAAAGGCATAAAAAAGTCGATTTTGGAATGTCATTGCGAGCGAAGCAATCTAATGATATTGAGGAACCTGTTCTGATTATTTTTTAATGAGATTGCTTCGTCGCTAAAGCTCCTCGCAATTACAGGTTATATCAACATATCATATTCCCAATATAGACCAACTTTTCTATATATAACTCATTCCCCAACATTAAAAAAATCAAAGCAAAAAATCATTTTTTTATAGTTTTACTTAAGTTCTCATAAATATTACCGAAAAGATAGAGAAATTACAGCTTATAAATGAATCTTCATTAATAATACAAAAAGAACTTAATTATCTAGCTAAAACATTTTTAAAGGAGGTTATTGTGAGCAGTATACTTACGACTAAAGAGCTGGCAGCATACTTAAAGCTGACTGAAGTGACAATTTACAAGTATGCTAATGAAGGCAAAATACCCGGATTCAAGATAGGCAGCAGATGGAGATTTGATAAAGACAAGATTGATGATTTACTGAAAAGTGATGAAGAACTTGAGGTATCATAAAGGGATTCTCTTGAATATAATTTAATGTTCTGTGAGGATAGTCTTGTCATGATTGAAGTTGAACGAAGAGAATATCTTAGGGTAGATTGTCTGGTAGAAAGCTACATTTTAAATATAAAAGAAGATGATGAACTAAATTACAGTACTGGATTAACAAAAAATATCAGTGCCACTGGTTTATTATTCAAGACAAAAAATGATTACAAAACAGGAGATATTTTAAGCATTGGGATTTCAACAGGCATACTGAATGAACTTGACGCGAATCAAGCAAAGGTTATCAAAACAAGAGGGTTTGTTTTGGGAAAGGTAGCGAGAGTTGAGAAAGTTAAAGAAGGAACCTATGACTGTGCTGTGGTTTTTATTCCATCCAAAGAAGAGGATGGTAATTATTTGAGATTATTTCAGGATCTTATGAATAAGGCTTTGTATTTTTAAGATATAGAATATCAGGTGGCAATTATTAATCAAAAATCTTGTAGACTTATATAAATTCATGACTAAAGATAAGATAAGAAGGATTATAGATGAAGCACAAAAGCTTCCAACACTTCCTGCAGTGGCGAATAAAATAACCAAATTGCTGAATGATCCTACCTGTACTGCATTAAAAGTATCTGAAGTAATTGACAAGGATCAGAGCTTAACAATAAGAGTGCTGCGATTGGTTAACTCAGCTTTTTATTCATTAGCTTCTCAAGTAAGCAATGTAAGACATGCAGTTGCATTACTGGGTTTCAGAACTATTTCTCAAATGGTTATTACCATATCAGTATTTGATGTTTTTAAAGGAGGGTATGGGAACGAATTTGACAGAGAAGGCTTCTGGAAGCATTCGATAGGGTGTGCAGTTTTAAGTCAAAAGATTGCACAGTTAACGAATTACTCTAAGGTAGATGACTGTTTTACCGCAGGCCTTTTACATGATATTGGTAAAGTTGTGCTTGATCAATATCTGCATGAAGAAATGGTAAAAGTTATTCAATTAACGAAGAGAAATGATATTTCTTTTACTGATGCTGAAAAAGAGGTTCTGGGATTGAACCATGCCGATATTGGTGGACAGGTTATGAATAATTGGAAAATACCCGTTCCTATGGTGGTTGCAGTAAAATATCACCACACATTATTAGAAGAAAGGGAAGAAACAGAAATTGGTCGTGACCTCATTGTAGATATTGTTAGATTATCAGATGTAATCTGTAAAAGAGAGAGAATCGGATTTACAGGCGATACTATCATACCTGAAATTACAGAAGATTATTATATAAGATTTAATATTAACAAACAGTTAATAGATGAAGTAATTGAAAGCTGTGGTGAGGAAATTGAAAAAGCTGGTATTTTCATCGAATTGACTAGCTAAGATAAAATAGAAACCTGCGCAATTACAAGCTAACTGTGACAGTAGAGATAATTCCATGAAGACAGAAATCGAAGAAGAATTGAGACAACGCAATAAAGAGCTATTGATACTCAATACGATTATTTCTTTTATTAATCAATTTCTTAATTTCGGGGAACTTCTGGAGAATGCTCTGGAAAAAGTTTTAGAAATTATGACAATAGAATCAGGAGCACTATTATTATTAAATGAAAAGAAAGATACCTTTCTACTTGAAACATCAAAGGGATTTTCTCCTGATTTTGCATTAAAAATAACAAAAATTGATGCAGAGGAAAATATCATTGGAAAAACGATATGCTCGGGCAATAATATTCTGATAGGCGATGGGAATGCATTAAACAATCATTTTACAGAGTTGATGCTTAGTGAGGGTTATAATACAATTTTCTGTCTGCCCATTAAGACCAAAAAGAGAGTATATGGAATGCTGATATGTGGACATCGATACTCACGTTTTTTCTCCAAAAGAAATACGAGCATATTAGAAAGTATTGGGTATCAAATTGCTATATCAATTGAAAATTCACTTCTGTATAAAGCAGTAAAAGATTCCGAGGAAAAATATCATCATCTGATAGAGTCGGCGAATATAGGGATTGTTTCCCTAACTAAAGAAGGAAAGATATTTCAATTCAACAAAAAAGCTGAGGATATTTTTGGATTTTCCAGAGAGGAAGTTGTTGACAGTCAACTTGTAAATATATTATCTGAAAATCAAAACCAACTCATTGAGAATATAACAAAGCAATATATGACATCTGGGAACGACAAAATATTCGATCAATCTATAGTGACTTATGGAAGAAAGAAAGATGGTAAAAAATTACAACTGGAAATATCGTACTCAATCTGGGGAGACAGGAATGGCCCAGTAATTACGGCAACTATTAGAGATATGGAGTATTAATAAACCAGTTCACGAAGATTCACTATGAAAAAAAGAAAAGTAACATCCAGAATCAAGCATCTAGCATCCAGTATCTTTTAGTTATTTGCTTGGTCAATATTACGTGCTTTGAATTTTAAAAAACATGTTTTCTGTCAGACAATAAGAAATTATTCTAAAATCTGGGTTATATATTTTCTGCAGATCTGTAAGCTTCTCTCCAGGTATTCCACCTTATGAGGTTCGATTGTGTAGATGGGATTAACACCATTGTCCTTTAAAAGCTTAAAGAATAGATCGAAATCAATTTCACCATCACCTGGAGGAAGATGGTCATCAGATTTTTTAAAATTATCATGCATGTGTACTTCTTTGATGTACTTTCCTAAAGAGTCAAACCA
Source organism: uncultured Thermodesulfobacteriota bacterium (assembly GCA_964580455.1). Taxonomy (GTDB): domain Bacteria; phylum Desulfobacterota; class WTBG01; order WTBG01; family WTBG01; genus CAZOKO01. The sequence goes on from CAZOKO010000011.1 coordinate 8,357, forward strand.
TTCTTCCATCGTTACTGTTGAGAATAAATGAAAGTGACCGATGTCGAAACAGAAGTTGAAATAAGGTGAATCTATAGCAGAAATCAATTTTTCTAAACTGGATGGTTCTTCCTCAAAGATATTCTCTATTGACAGGGGAATATCGATTTTTTCAGCTTTCACAACTAAAGACTCCCACGTTTTGAGACTATTATCCAGCCAAAGCTCAACATTCCCGTCAAAAAACCATTTATTGTAACCCGGATGAAAAATAATCATACTTGTCTGGAAGAAAGTAGCAACATCAAGGGTCTGATTTAATCTTTCAATAGTTGCTTTTTTTACCTTAGAATCAACTCCTCCTGGAGAAAGGTCCATAAAAGGGGCATGTATAGTAATGCTCAGCCCCTTTTGACAAAAAGCTGTATTTATCTTTTGCAAATCTTCTTCTCGATAGTTGTCTAAAGCTTCTCCATTAAAGTAAATCTCAGAGTTTATCTCTTTTTCTAGAACAAAATCCAGTTGATCCAACAGCATTTTATAGGGAACATTTACTTGAATTCCTTTATTCATCTTTGCACCAGGGAGTGTGGGGGTTTTCGAGTTATGCTTTGATACTGCTAACAATTTAAAAGGTGATTGTCAATATTAATTGCTTAAATATGGTAAATCTTCTTCCCCCCCTTTGAAAAAGGGGGGGGAAGGGGGGATTTAATTCCTTGACAAAAACGCTCACGCTGTTTTAATATTTTTCATGTAAAAACATTTATCACCCAACCTTCAAAAGGTTGGGTATTTTTCTAAGGATATTGCATGAAGAATAGATTAATTATGGTTACAGGCGGTGCGAGAAGCGGTAAGAGCCGTTACGCTCAAAGTATAGCGGATAAGATAGAAGGGCGTAAGGTGTATTTAGCTACTGCACATGCTTTGGACGATGAGATGAAGTCCAAAATAGAAATTCACAGAATGGATAGACCTGCAGGATGGAATACTGTTGAAGAAACAAAACATCTCTCAAAGGCTGTAAAAGAAATCGATAAAAAGTTTGAGGTTGTACTGATTGATTGTATTACTATGTGGATTTCTAACCTCCTGGTAATTGAAGGTTTCAGCAAAACAGAAATTATGAAGGAGCTGGAATCTTTCATGTCAAACTGTAAAGAATTTGAAGGTACGGTGATTGTCGTAAGCAATGAAGTAGGTTCAGGAATAGTTCCAGATAACAAAATTGCACGTTTGTTTCGTGACATTGCCGGTAAAGCTAACCAGGAAATTGCAACTGTTGCAGATGATGTTTATCTGGTAGTAGCCGGTATTCCAATGAAGCTGAAAAGATAATTTAATAAAATATGGAAAGATTAAAAAAAATATTAGATAACATTATTTCTCCTGACAAAACATTATATGAGAAGGCCAGGGAGAGACTGGATAAGATGGCAATTCCAAGAGGCAGTTTGGGCAGGCTGGAGGAATTTGCTCAGAGGGTTGTTGCTATAACAGGCACACTGAATCCGGAAATCAAAAAAAAGACAGTTGTTGTTTTTGCAGGTGACCATGGAGTGGTTGAAGAAGGAGTAAGCGCTTTTCCTCAGGACGTTACAATGCAAATGGTTTGCAATTTTAATAAAGGAGGAGCCGGAATCAATGTTTTAGCCAGACATGCTGGAGCAAAGGTTATCGTAGTTGATATGGGCGTAGCAGGGGACCTGGAACCTAAGGAGGGTCTTTTATTGAAAAAAGTAGCCAAAGGAACAAAAAATATAGCAAAAACACCTGCTATGACCAGGGAGGAGGCATTGAAAGCACTTTTGATTGGTGCAGATTTGGCTCATGATTTAAAGTCCACAAAAGTTGATATTATCGGAACCGGAGATATGGGTATCGGTAACACTACTCCCAGCAGTGCCATAACGGCTGTTTTAGCAAAAAAAAAAGTAGAAGAGGTGACAGGCAGAGGAACGGGTATTAATGACGATATATTACTAACTAAGATCAGTGTAATAAAAAAAGCCATTAATATAAACCGGCCTGATCCAAACGATCCCATTGATGTTCTGGCAAAGGTTGGTGGTTTTGAGATTGCAGGGATTGCAGGTTTAATTATTGGTTCTGCCTTTCATAAAATCCCTGTAGTAATAGATGGTTTTATCTCTACTGCCGCTGCACTGGTAGCAATATCTTTAAAATCAGTCATAAGAGAATACATTTTTGCTGCACATAAGTCGGTAGAACGTGGTCACGCGGTCTTGCTGGAATGTTTAGAACAAAAACCCATATTGGATTTATCCATGAGGCTGGGGGAAGGTACAGGCGCAGTATTGGGAATCAGTTTAGTAGAGTCAGGAGTTAAGATTATAAACGAGGTGCTAACATTTGAGGAAGCAGGAGTAAATAAAGCTGGCAGATAATGCGCAGATTCATAATTGCCCTTCAATTTCTTACCGTTATTCCATTTTACAAAGACCTGAAAATAAATGAAGAGGATCTGGGAAAATCAACGCTCTATTTCCCACTGGTAGGTCTCTTCCTAGGTGGGTGTCTGGTCTGTTCAAATCTATTGTTGTCTTTTATCCTGCCCCGTTCAGTTGTTGATGGGATGCTGGTTGTCATATTGGTTTTAATCACTGGCTCAATCCATCTTGACGCACTGGCAGACACCGTTGATGGAATAGCTAGTGGTAGAGAAAGAACTGAGAAATTGCGCATAATGAAAGATGGGAAGGTAGGAGCTATGGGTGTGGTTGGAATTTTCCTGATTCTCATGCTAAAATATCTTGCACTGATAGCGCTTCCAGAATACCTTAAAAATCATGCACTTTTATTAATGCCTGTGATGGGAAGGTGGTCACAGGTAAACGTTGCTTACTTTTCGGATTATGCCGGGCTGAAAAAAGGGTTAGGATTTCCAATAACCAGCCATGTTACAACCTTCATTTTTATTTTTACTATTATTATATCTTTAATTATTGCTTCCTGCCTGTTACATATCAGGGGATTTATAATAGCAGGGATCATTGTGTTGTTTTGCTTTATCTATAGCCGTTTCTTCAAGCGCATACTGGGCGGAGTTACTGGAGATGTTTTGGGAGCAGCAAATGAAATTACAGAGGTAGCAGTCTTAATCATGATATTGATAAAATTCTAACTTAGATATTTTATATTTGTGTTTATCTGCGAAAATCTGCGTCCAAATTTAACCTAAATAATGCATTTAAAACCACAGAGAACACTGAGGGTTAATGTAGCAAAAGGAAAAACATATTTAGATTTATTGTTTTTCTCCATGTTTTTAAATTTGGGAAAGGATCTTTGGCTAAAAGTTTTTCACTAAAATGTGCACAGAGATTTACTAGAAAAAAAGATGTAAATTATTATTTAAGCCTATTGACTTTACTCAACAAGAAATTAGTAACTATATGATTTTAATGGATAATATTCAAAACATGTTTAGTATGGTTATAGAAGAACAGTTTTCCTTTAAAATAGATGACTTAAGGGTTTATCTTGTTGAGTTATGTCATTAAGCATTTTATTATTTTAACAAGTGCTTTCTCTGTGCCCTCTGTGCTTTTAAAATATAATTAAATGTGAGAGGATATTATGGAAGAGAGAACAAGGCTTTTTCTAGTTCGCCATGGTGAAACTACAGCCAGTTCAGAATTTAGATACGTTGGACACATGAATGTGGATATTACAGAAAATGGAGTTGAGCAGATGAATAACTTAAAGGATAGGCTTAAGAATAAAGAGTTAACTGCTGTATTTAGCAGCGATTTAATCAGAACTAAAAAAGGTGCTAAAATCATATCCAGTTGCCATAAAATTGATCCGGTAGCGTTCAAAGAGCTAAAGGAGATTAATCTGGGAATCTGGGAAGGATTAACCAGAGATGAGATAATAGAAAAGTATCCTCGGGAGCATCAGCAAAGATTAGAGGATTTTGCAAGCTATCGTATTAAGGGTGGCGAGAATTTTGAGGACTTGAAGAAAAGAGTAATGAAAAAGCTTATAGAGATTATAAACGAATACAAAGGTAAAAACATTCTTTTAGTGGCACATGGTGGAGTTAACAGGGTAATTATTTTTGATGCCTTAAATTTAGATTTGCAATTGTTACCAAGGATAGACCAGACATACGGCTGTCTGAACATAATTGATTATTATAAGGACGGTCCGGTAATCAAGCTGGTAAATGGTTGAGATGATAAGTCAAACAGGGTTGGTTTTCGCTTATCTCATAGATTTATTTCTTGGAGATCCTGAATGGACTTTCCACCCAATAAGGATATTGGGCAAAACGATAGAATGTCTGGAAAAAAGGCTGAGGAATATTAAACAGAAGACTATCAGCGAAAAAACAGCAGGTGTACTTCTCTGTGCTGTCGTAGTGTTTGTAACTTATGGACTTACCTGGGGTATTATCTGTCTTTCTTATTACATAAACAGTTATTCAGGCATTTGCGTTACCATTCTGGCAGCTTATTTTACTCTTTCTGTAAAATCATTAGCGAAGGCAGCGAGAGAAATAAGGACATTTCTTAAGGAAGAAAATGAGGAAAGTGCAAAGAAACGACTTTCTCTTATTGTAGGAAGAGATACCGCGATGCTCAATCGCAGGGAAATTATAAGGGCAACTATAGAAACAGTAGCTGAAAATACCTCTGATGGAATAGTTGCCCCTCTTTTTTATTTGATATTGGGTGGACCGCCGTTGGGTATGGCTTATAAGGCAGTAAATACACTGGATTCTATGATTGGATATAGAAATGAGAAGTATCTCAAACTGGGATGGGCCTCTGCCAGATGTGATGATCTGGTAAATTATATCCCTGCCAGAATAACAGGAATATTAATGATAGGTGCAGCGTTTTTTTTGTGTAAAGACTGGAAGAATGCTTATAATACCATGAAAAAAGATGCAAGAAAACACATGAGCCCAAACAGTGGATATCCAGAATCTGCTGTGGCAGGTGCTCTAAAAGTGCAGTTGGGTGGAGTAAACTATTATGCCGGAGTCAAAAAGATAACCCCTCTGTTAGGCCAGGATATAGAAGAACTAAATGAAAAATCAATAGAAAATTCAGTTAGAATGATGTATCTAACATCAGCGATGATGGTTTTAATGGGTGTACTGATTTTAGAGGTGTTTAAGTAATGCAGAATCATGGGGGTAATCTTACAGAAATAAGCAGGAAGTATGGCATAAAAAAAGATGACATCATAGATTTTAGCTCAAATATTAATCCTTTGGGATTCCCCGACAGCGTTAAATCCCTTTTTGGGAAAAAAGTAAATGAGATAATGTGTTATCCGGATACCAACTCTACTGAACTGAAGGAAGAAATAGCTAAATGGCATGGTATTAAAGAAAAGAATATACTGGTAGGTAATGGCTCAACAGAACTGATCTATCTGATATCCCGTGTTTTTAATCCAAAACATGCATTGATTCCTGTACCTGCCTTTGGAGAATATGAAAGGAGTCTTAATTGTGTCAGGTGTGAATTGAGATACCTTCCCTTAAAAGAGAAGAATTACTTCAGGCCAGATGTTGATGAAATTCTTTCCCTTCTTCCCCAAATAGATTTTCTATATTTGTGCAATCCTAATAATCCGACAGGTGTTCTTTCTGAAAAAAATGAGATTTTGCCTTTAATTGACGAAGCGGGGAAAAGAGATGTTTTAATAGTAATGGATGAGGCATTCATGGACTTTGCAGATAATGAGTCAGTTACCGATGAAATCAGGAGAAGAGAGAATCTTATTGTAATCCGGTCTCTGACTAAGTTTTTTGGAATACCAGGCTTAAGATTGGGTTATCTAATTGCCGGTTCAAAACTGGTTGATAAAATCAGTCATTATAAAGAACCCTGGACAGTGAATGTCCTCGCTCAAAAGGCAGGCATTGCCTGTTTTAAAGATGACAATTTCAGGTTGAGGACAAACAGGTTTATTGCTCGGGAGAGAAAATACCTGCTGACTGAACTGAGCAAAATGGAAGGAGTGAAACCATACGCCTCTTCTACTAACTATATATTGATTAGGATTGTTAAGTCGGGATTGTCCTCAGGCAGGCTTTATGAACTAATGGCAGGCCATGGTCTGTTAATAAGAGACTGTCGTTCATTTAGAGGTCTTGGTAATAAATTTATAAGAGTGGCTGTAAAAAAGAGGAAGAATAATGATCTATTAATCAAACATCTTAAAAAGGTTTTATGAAGATAGCACTATGCCATTAAACAAATCTCTTGTCATTGCTGCCACTCATAGCGGTAGTGGAAAAACAACTATTGCTATTGGCATTATGTCTGCTTTAAAGAAAAGAGGGCTGTCTGTCCAGCCTTTTAAGGTTGGACCAGATTTCATTGATCCAGGATATCATGGAGTAGTGTGTGGAATTCCATCCAGGAATCTGGATGGCTGGATGCTGGACAAAAAATATAACCTCAAAAATTTTTCAAAACACAGCAAAGACAAGGATATCTCTATTATTGAAGGCGTAATGGGACTTTATGATGGTTATAGTGGAAAAAGTGGGGATGGCAGTACAGCTCAAATATCTAAGTGGTTTAAATCTCCTGTTGTTTTAGTGGTTGATGCCAGGGGTATGGCAAGCAGTGTCGGTGCTATAGTTTATGGCTTTGAAAATTATGATAAGCAGATAAAGATAGCCGGTGTTATCCTTAATCGGGTGAGCAGTGAAAGGCATTATAACTGGTTAAAAGATGCAATAGGGAAGAGGTGTAAAGCAAAGGTTATCGGTTACCTGCCGAAAGATCCTTCTATTAAAATTCCTGAAAGACATCTGGGTCTTGTTACTTCTAAAGAAAATATTTTAAAAAGAGATTTTATAAAAAGAATAACATATCTGATAAATAAACATATTGATCTGACCCAGATTCTAAAGATAGCTTCAGCAATTGACAGGAAAAGGATTTCCCTGGTGCAAAGAGAAGATAGGATTAATCATACTTCAGATCGTCCGGTAAGAATTGGTGTTGCCTGTGATGAAGCATTCTGTTTTTATTATCAGGATAATTTTGAGATTCTAAAACAGTTGGGAGCTGAGCTAATATATTTCAGTCCGTTAAGAGACATCTCACTGCCGGATAGATTGGATGGAATCTATCTGGGAGGGGGGTATCCAGAAGTCTTTGCTCGGGATTTAGAGACAAACCGGGTAATGAGAAGTGAGATAAAATATTTTGCTGCAAGGGGAGGGGTTATTTATGCCGAATGTGGTGGATTAATGTATCTGGGGAATAATATAAAAGATTTTGATAACAATAATTTTAAAATGTCTGGTGTATTTCCCTTCACAACCAGAATGGAAGGAAAATTGAAAGACCTGGGTTACTATACTGTTAAGGTTATAAAAAATAATATCCTATCTAAAAAAGGTGATGAAATCAGGGGTCATCAGTTCAGATACTCCAGTTTAGAAAAGATACCTCAATCCCTTGGAAGATCATATCGCTTAAGGAAGGGGGAGACTAACAAGGTTATAAAAGAAGGATTTGTTTTAAATAATGTACTGGCAAGCTATCTTCATCTACATTTTGGCTCAAATATAAATTTTGCTCGACGTTTTATTGAATCCTGTAGAAAAAGATAAATAGCCACAGAACTACACAGAATAACACAGAAATTACTGGGATTAGTTCTGTGCCTTTCCAATTTACCTATGACACATTTTCTTTTTGAAGATATTACACATAAAATAATCGGAGCAGCTTTTAATGTTTATAAGGCCAGTTAATCAATTATCTAAAAGCAACTAAATTGAAAGTAGGTTTGTTGATAAATTTTGGAGCGAGGGAGTGCAAGCCAAAACGAATAGTCAATTGACATTGGAACTGTGCAGAATTTTACAGAACAATTCAGTGTTTTCTGTGTGCTTCTGTGGCTAATAATTTCAGGAATGTGCAAATATGAAAGTCTTGTTGCTTGAACATCCGAGAGGGAGATCAGCTGTTCATTTCAATGATATTGCGAATACACCGCTTTCATCTTGCTTGACCTCAGGATATATTGCTTCATTACTTCAAGTAAATGATATCGAAACAGAGATACTTGATGCCAATCTTACCCGATATTCTTTCAGGCAAATGATAGAAGAAGTAATTGGGAAGGAATTTGATATTCTGGGAATACATCTTGTCTATAGCTGGGAATACACATCCGGTGTTTTGCATGCAATTGATGAGATAAGTCACAGCATAGAAGTTCCCATAATTTTGTATGGTTTCTATCCCACTTTTGATTATGCGTCTATTTTGAAATCTCATCGTTTTATTGATTATACAATTATCGGAGAGCCGGAGTTTGTCTTCCTTCAGTTCTGTAAATTTCTGAAGAAAGGGAAAGATATAAAGGGTGTAAATGGTCTTGCGTGCAGAAATGGGAATGAACTGACAACAGCTAAAAAACAAAGTGTTATTGAAAATCTTGATCTGCTCCCATTTCCCTATCGGACAAAGGAGCAATTAGATTATATTGGTGGAAACATACTGGGCAGCAGAGGGTGTTATGGTAATTGTACGTTCTGTTACATAAATAATTTTTATGGTAAAGGTTGTGGTTGGAGGGGGAGATCACCAGAGAATATCTACCAGGAGATAAAAACTGTTTTAAAAAGCCTGTCAACAAGGTATATCTATTTCGTTGATGCAAACTTCTTCGGGCAGAGAGGTCAGGGTCAGCTAAGGGCAGAAAAAATAGCTGAGTATTTGCAGGATGAGAAGGGACTCAAATTCGGGCTGGAATCCAGGGTTAATGACATACAGGAAGGGTCTCTTAAGGCACTGGTTCAAGCAGGTCTTCAGGATGTCTTTCTTGGTGTTGAAAGTGGTTCAAAACACAGCTTGAGACGTATGCGTAAAGGGACTACAGTTGAACAGGGTGTGAGAGCTATAGAGCTTTTAAGAAACTATGGTATAGAACCATACATTGGTTTTATTATGTTTGAGTCTGATTCGGAATTGCAGGATGTAAGAGATAACTTAACTTTTCTAAAAAATAATAATTTACTCGAAAAACTTATCACCACAGTTGATCTTCTCTATCATCCACATATCGTTTTGATGGGAACGGATAGTTATATAAGCTTACAGAAGGAAAATAGAATGTCGTTTTCTCCCCACAGTTCTTATCAGGGAACGTTTTCTTTTAAGGACGAAAGAGTTCAATTTTTAGCTGATGTAGTATCCCCCCTCTGTCATTACCTTTTAACACAAATGGGCAGAAGTGATTCTCCCATATACTGGCGCAGAAACGATTTAGATACAAACCATTGTTCCTGTAAAATATCTGACAGGTTAAACCAATGGTTATTGGAGTATTTTGAAGATATGTTAAGAAGGCTGGAATGCAGAGCTGTAGTTCTTACAGATGAAATAAAAAGCCGATATATAAATGAATCGATTGATTTAACAAACAAAATGATGCCCAGACCTGTAATTTCCGCAAAACCTGACATCGACTTTGATCAAAGGGGACAAGCCGGATGTCATTCACTCGGAAGCGGAAGTCCAGAAACGTTTAAAACTACCATTTGAAATTATGAGCATACTCGACCTAATAAACAGAAATGACTAAAAATCAACTTAAAACTGGTATTAATACTGATGCAGAATATATTCTAAATCTGGCGCTTGGCTACCAGATTTCACAAGTTCTCTTTGCCGCAATAGATATGGACATCTTTACCATTTTGGAGAACGGAGCAAGGAATGTTGCGGAGATAGCAAAAGCAGTTGGATCTAATGAACAATCTCTGAGGAGACTTGTGAATGCCCTGGTTGCTTTGAACCTGCTGGAAACAAAGGATGGCATGTTACTCAATTCAAATATCTCCTCCCAATATCTGGTTAAAGGAAATAGTGAGTATCTGGGAAATGCCATTCATCATACTGGTAACTTGTGGGATTTTTGGGAGGGGTTGAGTAAACAGATTAAGAGTGGGAAGGGGAAGCAGCCTGATGATGAATATCTGGGGGAATTTCCGCACAGGTTGAAAGACTATCTATCTGCTATGAATGACTTTGCAGAATTAAAGAAAGATATAATAGCAGATGCCATTTCGATAAATAAATACAGAAAAATGCTGGATGTGGGATGTGGCCCCGGTACTTTTGCCATAAAGTTTGTAGAACGAAATCTATTGCTCGATTGTACGATAATTGATTTAGAACCTAATCTTGCATATGCCAGGGAACTTATTAGCAAAAGTGGATATCAGGACAGGATTAACGTTTTACCATGCCAATTATTAGAAGATGAAATTCCTGGAGATGGATATGATTTAATCTTTATTTCGAATCTCATTCACATATATGATGAAACAGAAGTGAGAAAGATTGTGGAAAAAATATGGAACAAAGCAACAAGATCTGGTGAGGTAATCATACACGACTACATATTGGATGATGATGGTCTGGGTCCATTAAGCGCCTCTCTTTTTGATATTAATATGTTTGTTGGCACTCCTAATGGCAAGTGTTATACCGTATTAGAAATAAAAGAATTGCTTAAGGAGCAGGGCGCCAAAAACGTCAGACAGATACCTGTAGGTTTAGGTTCCTCTTTGCTAATAGGAGAAAAATAATAAATAAAACCTTAGTTTCATTCTTCGTGTTCTTCGTGGTTATAATTATTTTGGTTGCAGTTATGATACGCTGTGCGCAATGTTGTGAAATATTAGATTAGGAGGTAAAAAAAATGGCAACATCTTTAGAAGAGGCATGTAAAGGAAATATTACTCCAGAAATGGAGGAGGTAGCAAAAGAGGAGAAGGTTAGAGCAGATTATGTGAGAGAAATGATTGCCCAGGGGAAAATTATTATGCCTCTGAATGTTAATCGAAAAAGTACAATAGTTGGAATAGGAAAGGGGTTATCAACAAAAATTAATGCCAGTATAGGGACATCTTCAGATATAATTAATATTGATAACGAAATCAATAAGGCAATAGCGGCTGAAGAATGCGGAGCAGATACCCTGATGGAGTTGAGTGTAGGTGGCGATTTAGACCTTATTCGTCGTGAAATTCTTGCAGCCGTTAAACTCCCCGTAGGAAATGTGCCCCTGTATCAGGCCTTCTGTGAAGCTGCAAGAAAATATCATGACCCTAATAAGTTGTCAGAAGAGATGCTCTTTGATTTAATTGAAAAACAATGTGCTGATGGTATCTCTTTTATGGCTATCCATTGCGGGATTAATCTTTATACTATTGAAAGATTGAAAAATCAGGGATACCGATATGGCGGACTGGTGTCAAAAGGAGGAACATCCATGGTAGGCTGGATGTTAGCTAATAATAAGGAGAATCCATTATATGAAAAGTTTGACCGCGTTGCATCCATATTGAAAAAGTATGATGTTGTCTTGTCTCTGGGCAATGGTCTTCGAGCGGGTGCTATTCATGATTCCTTTGATCGAGCGCAGGTTCAGGAATTAATTCTCAATTGTGAGCTGGCTGAAATAGGCAGAAAAATGGGCTGTCAAATGATGGTGGAAGGGCCAGGGCACGTTCCACTGGATGAGATAGAAGCAAATATAATTTTACAGAAGAGGATGAGCAACGAAGCCCCCTATTATATGCTGGGTCCTCTTGCTACTGATATAACACCAGGTTATGATCATATCTCTTCTGCTATAGGTGCTGCCAGTTCTGCACGATACGGGGCAGACCTTATATGTTATATAACACCGGCTGAACACCTTGCCCTCCCGACTGTAGAAGACGTGCGTATAGGAGTAAAAGCTTCTAAAATAGCTGTTCATGTTGGCGACATGAATAAATATAAAGAATCTGGAAGAGCAAGGGATATGGAAATGAGCAAGGCAAGGAGAGATTCTGACTGGGAGAAGCAGTTTAAATCTGCTCTTTTTGAAGAAGATGCACGTGAAATCAGAAAAAGTCGTGAGCCCCAGAATAAACGCACCTGCACAATGTGTGGAGAATTTTGCGCCAATGAAGGATCCTCACGACTCTTTAAAGACAATCTTGTTCCCGGTGAGAAACTTTAATAAAGGATCCAGGATGCACGATGCAGGATACATGATGAAAAGAAAGAATGCATAAATTCAATAATAAGTTATCAGTTACCGGTTGTCAGTCGTCAGGATAATTGAATATATACTGAGAACTGTCAACTGTGGACTGAATACAAAGGAGCAAGTTATTGGCAAAAGCGTTAATGGTTCAGGGGACCGGGTCACATGTTGGAAAAAGTTTATTGGTTACTGCCTTTTGTAGAATACTCAGGCAGGAGGGATATCGCGTAGCCCCCTTTAAAGCACAGAATATGGCCCTAAACTCTTTTGTCACAAAAGATGGTGGTGAGATGGGGCGTGCGCAGGTAGTTCAGGCTGAAGCTGCGAAAATTGAACCTTCTGTTGATATGAACCCAATACTGATTAAACCACAGTCTGATATAGGTGCACAGGTAATAATCCAGGGCAGGGCTGTTGGGAATTATTCAGCAATAGAATACTATCAATACAAAAAAGAGGCTATCAAATCGGTTAGAGAAAGCTACAATAGACTATCCAGCAATTTCGATATAATCCTGATTGAAGGAGCCGGCTCACCTGCAGAGATAAACTTGAAGAAGCATGACATCGTCAATATGAAAATAGCCAGGATGGCTAAAGCGCCGGTTCTGATTGTAAGTGATATTGATCGCGGGGGCGTCTTTGCTTCCCTTATTGGAACAATGGAGCTTTTAACTGAAAGCGAGAGAGACCTTGTAAAAGGATTTATTATTAACAAGTTCAGGGGTGATCTTGATTTGCTAAAGCCGGGATTAACATTTTTAAAGAGGAAAACAGGTGTTAATGTACTTGGTGTTATTCCATTTTTAAAAGATATCTCCATACCGGATGAGGATAGCATTTCCCTTGAGAAAAAGAGAAGCAACATTGCTGGAAAAGGGTTAGATGTTGCTGTAGTGAAACTTCCTCATATCTCAAATTTTACTGACTTTGATCCCCTTGAAAAAGAAGATGGAGTTGCACTGCGATATGTTGAGACAGCAGTTGAGTTAAGAAATCCTGATCTGCTTATTATACCTGGCAGTAAAAATACCCTAGATGACCTTCAGTATCTTAAGAACAGCGGATATTTTAAAGAGATTATGAAGCTGAAGAAAGATGGTTGTACTATTTTGGGTATCTGCGGAGGTTTTCAAATGCTTGGTAAAACATTAAAAGATCCATATGGTGTAGAAAGCAGTTTAAAAAGCATTAATGGTTTAGGGCTTTTAGATATGGGAACTCAATTTGAGAGAAGAAAAGCTACTTTTCAGGTAGAGGCAGAGGAAGTTAACAATAATGAAGATAATAAATTCAGTGGAATATTAAAAGGGTACGAGATTCATATGGGGAAAGCAAAGCTTAATAATGAAAAGAGTCTCTTCAGAATAAAAAAGAGGTCTGGTAAAAAATGTTCGTTTTATGATGGTGCTATTTCCAGAGATGGGAAGGTTCTGGGTACTTATATTCATGGGATATTTGACAATGATCGGTTTAGAAGAAAATTTCTAAATAGTATAAACAAAAAAAGAAAGTTACCTTGCCCGGAAGTAGCGGGAGATTTTGAGTATGATTCTTTCAAAGAAGACCAGTACAATAAATTAGCTGATCTTATAAGCAGTAGTCTAAATATGAAGTATATTTTTAATCTAGTGGGAATCAAGAGTAAGCTGAATGTAAAAAGAGGTAATCAATGATGAAGAGATATGCTGAGGGGGGAGATTTAACTTACTGGTCAGCAGACCAAATAAAATCGTTTGAGTTTATGCAAAAGCTTGGTGTTCCCCAAAAGAGTGAGATGCTTAAATTTATGATTAATCTCCTCCCCTTTAAAAAAGCAAAACCACGCTTTTTGGAAATTGGAGGTGGTTTGGGGGTTTTTAGCAGGATGATCCTAAAAAAATACCCGCAGGCACGTTTTGTTTTTTCAGACGGTTCTTCTGGGATGATATTCAATGCTAAAAAAAGATTGTCTAAATACAAAAGTAACATTACCTTCCTTCAAAGAGATATTAATCATACTGACTGGTTTGAAGGGATAACAGGTTCATTTGATGCTATTGTAAGTTCATGGTGTTTACACTATCTCTCAGATGGTAGAAGAAAACCATTCTTTAAGGAAATCTATAAACTCCTTAAACCATCAGGGATTTTTATTTATGGTTGCTCCATACAACCGGAGAGCAAGAAATATTTACACCTCTACAATGTGTTTGAGACATCCAGAATACAAAATGATCTCAAGAAGATAGGTATGGAAGTTACTAAAAACCAGATAAAGGCAATGGCAGATAAAGGACATAGTAAGGCACGAATAAACCCAGCTTATTTTGATGAATACCTAAAGCTTATGAAAAGTGCAGGATTTTCATCTTCAGGATGTGTGTGGAAGTATCTTTTCAATGCTGTGTTTTTGGCACACAAATTGAAATAGCAAAAGAAACGAGCTTCGTTTAAAATTAAGTTATGGCTATTTCAATTTAGTCTTTCTACTACGTAGCATCTCAATAAAAACCTCCAGCTTCATTCTATTTCTATTATCCAGAGATGATGGTCGATCACCCTCTATAGTTAGGACAGGAAGTCCTAAAATCTTTTTTATGATAGAATCTTCAATCTGCCTGAAGCAAAAAGATTGAACATAATGGATTAACCCATCAATTCTCCTCCGTGTAACTTCCTTTTTGATATCTTTAATTCGAGTAAAAATGTCATAAGGATAGGTATATTTTAAATACTGCTCTGATATAGAAGCAGTAGGGTAGGGCATGCTGAACTGACGCTGCATTTCGTTAAATATAACTCTGGCATTTAATCTCTCGATAAAAGCATAGAGATCGTTAAATATTGTTGGAACTCCTAGATATCCTAGCCTTATTTCTTCTCGATAACCAGGCCGTTTCTTTAAGGACTTTAGGAAACTATCTATTTTACTTTCAAATGCTGTGAGGTCCTGGTTCATATCGCTGGTACAAACCTGAAAGAAATGATTCTCCTCGCCAGATACAGTATCCTCCTTCCATGTTAACTCGTCTATGTGATGAACCTTTTTCCGGATACAATCAAGTTCATATTTTGCATTCATACATTGCTCCTCATTTACATTATAGTACTCCATCAACTTCTTTAAGCTTATAGAGAGAAGCTTGGTATCCCTGTCATAAGGATAAAAAAATGGAATAACTTTAATTCCTTTAAACTGCAAAGTTTCCATAAGGGCATGTGTATTACTGCAATCTCCCTGGGTGACGGCAATGACCTCTGAAACATTAGCTTGAAGAGCAACGCTGTATATCCCTTTAATCCAACTGCAGATATTTCTTGGGAATCCATCATTCTCCGCCATCTCCAGTAAATCATTTTTTGAGGGATGTGTTATAAAAACATTGTTGAGATCAACAGGAGTATTTTTAGCAGCAATCAGAATTTCCAAAGGGATAGTTGTAGTAAACCCAACTGTATTCGTAGTATCGGTATTTTTAGACATCTTCGGAAACTTTGCGAGCTTCGTGGTTACTATAAATTGGAAATTAGTAAAATGATTTTGTAGATAATTACTGTTAAGATAGCAGCAGCAGGTATGGTAATAAACCATGAAGTGATAATATTGCGGATAATAGGTAGATTAAGAGTTGCAATTCCCCTTGCAAAGCCGACACCAATAACAGATCCCACCATAGTATGTGTGGTTGAAATGGGAATGCCCAACTTGGAAAAAACCAGCACTGTAGTTGCTGTAGAGAACTCTGCTGCAAAACCTCTGGTTGGTGTAATCTCAGTTATTTTTCTGCCGATTGTTTCAATAACTTTATATCCATAAGTCGATAATCCAAGAACTATGCCTATACCCCCCATTACCAAGATCCAGGTAGGAACAGTTACCTTCATAATGATTGAATTTGTCTGCGAAATACTAAAAATAGCTGCGACAGGTCCCATTGCATTAGCAACATCGTTAGCACCATGGGCAAAGGCGATATAGCAGGCTGTGTATATCTGTAAATGGCCAAAGAATTTTTCTGTTTTCTTATACTGTTCCTTTTGATCTGTTAGAATGGTATCTTTCTTAAATATTATCCATGTAATATAGGCAGCTATTATCCCAACAGTGAGGGCAATAAGCAAAGCTTGAAAAAAGGGAAAGTCAAGATGGAGATTCTTAAGTCCTTTGTAAATTACAGAGAGAACAATGGTGCTGAACTGTACAAAAACAATAACAGGAGTAACTTTAATTGCAGCTTGATAAGGATGCTCTTTTGCTAATATCAGCTTTCTAATAATATTAAAAAGTGTGAATGAAACCAGTCCACCAAGCAGCGGAGAGATGATCCAGCCGGAAGAAATAAGGCCAATCTTAGACCAGTTCACAGAGCTAATGCCGGCACCTATTAATCCAAATCCAAAGATTGCACCCACAATGGCATGTGTGGTTGAAACAGGAATGCTGAATAAGGTAGCTATATGCTGAAAGATAGCGGCTGCAAGAAGAGCAGAAAACATGCCATAGGCAAGGAGTTCTGGTTGAGCAGAAAAGAAGAGGGGATCAATGATACCTTTTCTTACTGTGTTTGTTACGTGACTTCCTACCAGGAAAGCCCCTAAAAACTCAAAGATACCGGCAATGATGATTGCGCGTTTTAGGGTAACTGCTCTGGAACCAACGACAGTGCCCATAGAGTTAGCCACATCATTAGCACCTATACTCCAGGCTGAATAAAAACCGATTGCTATTGCTAAATAAAGAAGAAGAATCTTTTGTCCTTTCTGTAGCGTTGTAAAAAATCACCCCCTCTCCCTTGTGGGAGAAGGTTGGGATGATGGTAAAAAGGGGAGGGGGAAAAGAATTTTACGAAATCATCTTGATCAGGTTCGAGAAAGAATAAGATGCCTTAGATTATCACCACAATTTTCAGCGTAATTGGAAAGGTTACTGAGCACTTCCACAACTTTCATTACAAAAATGATAGTTATAGGATCTAACTGGTCTTCCATACTCAAAAGATTCTTAATCAATTCTCTTGATTTACTATCTGATTGCCACTCCATTTTCCCGATTTCATCTACTGTTTTAAGGACTGTCTCAGAGGCAGGCCCGGTAAAGGATACCTCCATTAGTGTATTTAATTCTTCGTTAGCTTTAAGAAGCATTCCACATGTATCAATAACCTGATTGACAAATTCTTGAAAGTCATTTGTCAGGGATTTTGGCAATACTGTCTTCCTAAGGGTAAGAACAACACATAGATCTTCAGCCGCATCAGCTATATTATCCTGGTTACTGAGAATTCTTAAAAGGTCTCCCCTAGGTACAGGATAGAATAGAGATTTTGGCAAGCCGCTTCTAATGCTTATCTTCAGTTGATCGGCTTCGTTTTCTTTGCGAGATATTTCATATCGCAGCCTCTCAATTTCATCCCAGTCCTCTCGAAGCCATGCCTTGATTACAGGCTTGATAAGCTCAATACATTCTTGGACTTTTTTCGAATGTTCAATTATGGGACCAAAAGGCGATTTCTTGAATAACATATCGAGTATAGCCATAATAAAAGTCTCCCAAAATTAGTTGCTTATTATCTGTTTGTGAGAAGGATAATATTATAACCCCTTTCAGAATGCAAACATTTTCTATAGTTCTTTTTTCATTGAAATGCTTTATCTAAACTCCTTGAATCTACTTGACAATTCACGGGTGATAACCTACTATCCATCAATTAAAAGATGTATTAAATCGAAGCAATTTTATTGTCCCCCATTAATAAAAGGGGATTTAAGGGGATTTTAGAGATAAAATGAATCTGTTAGAGAAGTCTATAGGTATCTTCGATTCTGGAATCGGTGGACTGACGGTGTTGAAGGAGATTGTTAAGGTGCTTCCATCTGAAGAAATAATCTACCTGGGGGATACTGCAAGGGTTCCTTATGGTACAAAGTCCGCGAAGACTATAAAAAGGTACGCCCTGGAAGATGCCAGCTTCCTGATCAAACAGGGAGTAAAAATACTGGTTGTTGCCTGTAATACTGCATCATCACTCAGCATTCCATTTCTTAATGATAAAATTGATATTTCCATTGTGGAAGTTATAGGACCGGGGGCAATGAAAGCGGCATCATCAACCAGATCGGGTAAAGTGGGTGTAATTGGTACAGAAGCTACAATAAAAAGCGGTGCCTACGCTTCTCAGATTAAAAGTATAAATCCGGATATTGAAGTAATAAGTAAAGCTTGTCCACTTTTTGTCCCACTGGTTGAAGAAACGTGGGATGGCGAAGAAGATTCATCGCGCCTTTGTGAATTGAAATCCCTTACGGTAAAGAGATATCTGCAAGAGTTAAAAGAGAAGGGAATAGATACCCTGGTGCTTGGATGTACACATTATCCCTTATTGAAAGAAACGATTGTTAAGTTTATGGGTAAGCAGTTAAAGCTGATTGATTCGGCAGAAGAAACAGCAAAAGAGGTTTTGAAAGTAATGGATGAAATGAAGTTGTGCAAACATTCAAACTGCAAAGGAAAATGCAAATATTTCGTTACTGATGTACCAGATCGATTTATCGAATTAGGCAAGAGGTTTCTAGAAACAGAATTGAAGGAAGTAAAACAGGTTGAGGTTAAATTTCTTTAATTTTATTTCATAGCGTTTTATGACTAAAAAATCTTCGAAAAGAAAAAAAGTTGTGCGAAAGTTCCCATGGTTTAAACTGGTCATGGCCCTTGTTATAATTATTGCTGGATTTCTTTACTTTTTATTGAAATATGGTGAACTGGATATTACGAGGGATTTGTTAAAAGGATATCTTTCAAAGGGAAAGATAGAAGTAAATCTTTATTTTGCTGATCCTCATTCAGATTATTTTGTTGCTGAAAAAAGAATAATTGATAATGTATTTTCTCAAAAGCAAAAGATTTCAAAAACCATAGAAGCGCTTATTAATGGGCCGAAAGGGAAACTGATCCAAACAATACCTTCAAATACCATAGTAAATAATGTGCTTATTGATAACAATGGTATTGTTTGGATAGATTTTAGTTCTCAGCTATCTAATGACCATCCGGGTGGAAGTTCATCGGAGATTATGACAGTATATTCAATTGTTAATACTGTACTTTTAAATTTTAATGAAGTCAAAAGAGTCAGACTGCTGATTGATGGTGTTGAGATTAAAACGCTGGCTGGGCATATTGATTGCAGCAAACCTTTTACCGCTGATAAAAGTTTTATAAAGTAAATTGAAATGGCAAATAAAAACAGATTATCTCAAATCAGGAATATTGGTATCATAGCCCACATCGATGCCGGGAAAACTACAGTAACTGAAAGGATGCTCTACTATACTGGTCGAACTTACAAGATAGGTGAGGTACATGATGGTGAAGCCACCATGGATTGGATGCACCAGGAGCAGGAAAGAGGAATTACTATTACATCCGCAGTAACTACCTTTATCTGGCTTAAACATGAAATTCATCTGATTGACACACCTGGTCATGTTGATTTCACCATAGAGGTCGAAAGGTCTTTAAGAATTTTAGATGGAGCAGTGGTTATATTCAGTGGAGTCGAAGGAGTAGAGCCACAATCAGAAACAGTCTGGCATCAGGCCAATAAATATCGAGTTCCCCGTATTGCATTTGTTAATAAGATGGATAGGATAGGGGCTGATTTCTTTAATTCGCTGGATATGATGATTCAAAAATTAGGCACTAATCCCATTGCAATACAGCTGCCATGGGGAAATGAAGAAAACTTTAAAGGTGTTATTGATTTGATCAAGAAAAAGGCAATGGTGTGGCGTGAGGATACGTTGGGCATTACCTTTGACCTGGTTGATATACCATCAGAATTAAGAGAGCTTACTGATAAACATCGTCAGGTATTGCTGGAAGCAATAGTGGAAAAAGATGATGACATTATGGAGAAGTATTTGTCAGGTGAAGATCTTTCCGAAAGAGAAATAAAGTCCGCGCTGAGAAAAGCAACACTGGATATGAGTGTAGTTCCAGTTCTATGTGGAGCGGGTTTGAGAAATAAAGGAATCCAGCCACTTGCAGATGCCATAGTTGACTACTTGCCCTCTCCCAGTGAAGTTCCGCCCATCGAAGGTATAAATCCGGATAGCGGGAAAAAGGAATGCAGACAGAGCAATGATAAAGAGCCATTTTCTGCACTTGCTTTTAAAGTCATTATGGATGAGGGAAGGAAGTTAACCTACTATCGTGTATATTCTGGAACTTTGAAGACTGGTCAGGAGATATTTAATACTACTAAGAAAAAGAAAGAAAAAGTTGCTCGTATATTTAAAATGCATGCAAACAAAAAAGAGAGGATATCTGAGGTAAAAGCAGGAGATATTGTAGCAGCATCGGGTTTAAAGGAGACTACAACAGGAGATACTCTCTGCGATGAAAAGGCTCCTATTATACTTGAACCTATTGAATTTTATAAGCCAGTAATGTTTATTGCCATTGAACCTAATGCAACCGCGGATCAGGATAAATTATCATTCTCGTTATCAAAGATATCTGAAGAAGACCCTACATTAAAAGTGAGTATTGACGAGGATTCCGGGCAAACAATAGTTTCTGGCATGGGAGAGTTGCACATCGAGGTTGTGGTTACCCGTTTAATAGAAGATTTTAATGTGCCGGTAAAAGTTGGAAAGCCTCAGGTAGTTTACAGAGAAGCAATCACGGAATCTGTAATATCAGAGGGGAAATTTGAGAAAGAAATTTCAGGTGAAAATCTTTTTGGACATGTTTTCTTGAAATTAGAACCCTTAGCGAGGGGTGAGGGCATCCAGTTTGTAAACTGTATCAAGGAAGAGGTTATACCCGATGAATATTTTAATGATATTGAAGCAGGTGCCAGAGAGTCAACTTTAAGTGGAGTCATAGCAGGTTATCCCCTGGTAGATTTGATGATAAGTCTTGTTGATGGTTCCTACCGGGAAAATATATCTTCTTCCCTGGCCTACAAAATTGCTGCATCTACAGCTCTTAAAGAGGGATGTCAGAAGGCCAAACCTGTTCTTTTAGAGCCTATAATGTCAATTGAGATTGTGTTGCCTAATGAGTTTGTGGGTGAAGTTATAGGTAATCTCAATGCAAGAGGTGGGAAGGTAGAAATGATCAATGCAAAAGGGAAAATAAGCATTATTGATGCAAAAGCACCACTTAAAAATATGTTTGGTTATACTACCAGTTTAAGGTCTGAAACACAGGGCAGAGGAAGTTTCTCAATGCACTTTTCACATTATGATAAGACTGAGTAGGAAGGATGCAAGATGCAGGATACATGATTCAGGATAAAGTAATAAACCTAAGACAATCAGCTATACATAAGGGATTGAATCTTTCAATCCGGCTTCTTCAAAACCTCTCAATCTTAAAACACAGCTATCACAAACACCGCATGCTCGATTGTTGTTCTTGTAGCAGGACCAGGTTAGATGAAGTGGGGCTTCTAACTCTATTGCCTTGATGATAATATCTTTTTTTCTAAGACTTATGACAGGTGTTTTTATGGTGATACGAGTCTCTGGCTTAGTCCCATTTTCAATAAGTTGATTAAAGGCTTTGAAATAGACAGGCCTGCAATCAGGATAACCGGAGCTGTCCTGTTCAACAGCCCCAATGAATATTTGATTTACACCAATAACCTCTGCCCATGATGTAGCTATGGAGAGGAGGTGGGTGTTTCTGAAGGGTACGTAGGTTGAAGGGTTTTCTTTACTGTTTATTTGTTGAGAATCCTCAATTTTCATTTTATTGTCAGTTAGACTTGATCCCCCAATCTCCTTAAGATAACCGATGTCGGTAACAAGGCGTCTTTTTACACTGTAATGGTCAGCTATATTCTTGAAGGCTTTTAATTCTCTTTCTTCAGTCCTCTGCCCATAATTGACATGAAGAAATGCCATTTCATGCTCTTGATATGCGATAGCTGCTGTAACACAGCTATCCAGACCGCCACTGACCAGAACAATAGCTAAACTATTTTTCATAATAAGAACGTGACAATTTACATTTATTATGATAGTAATATAAAAATTGCTTTTAATCAAATGATAAAGGAGAAAGGATTATGAAAGAAAGAGTTGAGAAGGCACTTGACAAGATAAGACCTGCCTTACAGGCAGATGGTGGCAATATTGAGCTAGTTGATGTTGTCGATGGTGTTGTTCAGGTAAGATTGCAAGGTGCCTGCGCAGGTTGTCCGGGTGCTCAGATGACCTTAAAGATGGGTGTTGAAAAGGTTTTGAAAGAAGAGATACCAGAAGTTAAATCAGTCGAGTCAGTATGATTTAAATTCATCTATTGTATTCATTTGATATTGTAAATAGTTAGTATTATTACTTAAAGTAATCTCTCAATATATCTTCATGGTCAAAAGCAAGTGGTTTAGGGATTGTTTCCTTAGAGAAAACCCCAATTTCCTGAGCATCATCGGCAGCAACTGGGTTCCCTTTTGCCTTTGAAATAAAGACGGTAGTGATAGTATGCTTTCTTGAATCCCTCTGAGGATCAGAATAGGTATGGAACTGAGATGTTAAAGTAATTTCTAAAGATGTTTCCTCTTTAGCTTCCCTGGCGGCAGCTCCCTCCAAGGATTCGCCGTAATCAACAAAACCTCCCGGCAGTGCCCATCCAAAGGGAGGATTCTTTCTCTTAATCAAAACAATCCCACCATTTTCCATTTCTATAATGATATCAACGGTAGGGGAAGGATGGAGATACTTCTCGATTTGCTTTCCACAATGAGGACATTTTTCAGGTTTGATTGACATATCTGAACTTTTCCTGTTGTGTAAATCGGCATGGGTAGAAATGTTAATTGCTGCTTCATAATTACCGGGGGTTAATCCTGTTCTATCAACAGAAACATCAATGCTATAAGTCCCTTCACCTTGACCCTTAACTGGATTAACAGTCACCCAGCTCTCACTGCAACTAATAGACCATTCCACTAATCCCTGTATAGTTAGTGTGAATGTTTCACTAGTTTTACTCGAGCCAAAGTCCAAAGTTATAGTATCGACTGATACTGAACAAGCAGTTAAAGACACTAAAAGAAAAATGATAATTATAACCGTATTTTTTTTAACATTTTACCATCCCATGTAACTAAAATTCAGATTTTTCAGTATAGATTTATATTATTGGTCTCTTTCTTCATTGAAAGCTATCATATTATTTAGCATAGTTCAAGGAAATTAGAAGATAAAAATTGATTTAATCCAATAAGTTACTGCTGAAAACAAAGGGGTCTTCATTCTTGACATTTTGCATGCTAAAATGTTATTAGATCCTTTAAAATGATAAACTTATAGACCGATTCGTTTCTTGAAAAGGAGTGTACAATTATGAGAATACTGGGATTTATGGGAAGTCCCCGCACCAAGGGGCTTTGTGCTCAATTTACAGAAAGTGCCCTGAAAGGTGCAGCGAGTAGAGGTGCCGAGGTTAAACAGTTTAATCTTGTGAAGTATAATATCAAATATTGCCGTGGCTGCTATAAGTGTGTCTATAAAAATCATGAGTTTCCTATCGGGAAATGTCCCTTGAAGGACGACATGTCCGGCATCCTCGCGGAATATCTTGAGGCGGATGGTTATATTATGGCATCTCCTGTTTACGATTTTACTGTGCCCGCGGTAATGAAAGCATTTATTGAACGACGTTTCCCGATGTTTTATAAGGTCAAGGGGAGTCGTGGAGTACCTGATGCACGGGTAAAGCAGAATTTTAAAAAGAAGGCGTCATTGATTGCCACCGGAAGTGCAGGGGATGAATATGCATCTATTGCCGAGCCCTGCTTTGATGTGATGTCGGGTCACTTTATGATTGAAGAAATTGATATCGTCGATCAGCTCTACGTGGGATTGATTCATAATGTTGACGAAAAGAGATATAAAGAGAAAATTGATGAAACATACAGTATGGGAATGCATCTGGTTGAAGAAATCGAAAAGGCAAGAGAAGGGGAATGATAGATAATCGTGAAAAAATGTTACAGCAGATATCAGTATTTTATGATCGGGGCAAAGTGAATCCGCGCCATGGCCTCAAGAGGTACACCCAGTTTTTGGATGACCTGAAAGGACATATCTTCTAGTATATAAAACTCAAGTATGCGTGATCGGACAGTATTCATCAGAGTTTCTTCCTCTTTATGATAGGGTTCGTTCACTCGCTTATCCACGATTTCGAAATACAATTCTACCCACGTTAATCCTGCCTCCTTGACGAAATCAAGTTGCTCTTCTGTTAACTCCAGTCGTATCCCTATCCCGGCATTAACGGCACAATTCCAATGATCCCTTTTGTAAATATCCACGATCTTCTTTCTTAAACCCTCATAGTCTTCTTTGTGTCGCTCAGTAGTCTTTTTTATTCCATCATGCAAAAGATTAAGGTCTTCTTTGCACGTAGCTACAGGAGCTACATCCAGAAACCCTCCAAACCTGTCTTCCTTCGCTTTGCGATTCTCCATATTAAAGAGGAGGATGGGGATTTTCGGATTAGCGGGATAGATTTTGATCTGAAAGACATCAAAACGTGTCTCTTCTCCAGTCTCCGGATTTTTTGTTTTGATACGTATCCGGGCAGTAGCTGCCTTTTCAAGGATAGCCCCTCTTAATACAGATGAGTCAACACGTCCGACCGAAAAGCTTACGCTTCTATCTTCTATTTGGCTGGTCTGGTTAAAGCGTTTGAATCCAGCGAGTGCAGTCTCTCTAAGTTGGCTATAGTATGCTTCCATATCCATCAGCGCACCTCTTTTTAGCATGAATGGGTTAGGCTTTCATATCCTCAATGAATGCTACACTGGATGTTTGCAAAAAGCGAGCGATAAATCTGGCGAAATGGCAGGAAGACTTAAGAAACCTCCGGTTGTTTGCTAATGAGCGGAGCCACGATATGTCGAAGCAGGAGACTCACCGGCAAATCTTTTGATAACGTATCTAAGAATTTAAAATGTTTACCCCAAATGGTTTCTGTGCTATAGAAACCATAAAAAATAATGTTTGGTATTGAATTTTATTAACACAAAAGAAAATAAACCAAAAACATATTTTCGATACGAGCAATAACATGAAAACAATCTATGGATGGACAGGTAAATTGTTACATGTCAACCTGACAGATCGTACAATGGCTGAACGGAACACGCTTGAGTATGCGGATCGCTTCATAGGCGGCAAAGGGATAGGAGAAAAAATTTATTGGGATATGTTATCAACTCAAAGAGATGCGTTTCATCCGGATGGTCCACTGATTGTGATGACGGGACCGCTCGCCGCTACTCCTGCTCCGAGTGCTTCGCGCTGGCTTATGTGTGGGAAGTCCCCCTCGCTGTATCCGGAAAATTATGCCAGCACAAATCTTGGTGGTTTTTTCGGTGCGGAATTGAAGAAGGCAGGATACGATGGGCTGGTTATTCAAGGTAAAGCCAGTGGTAGTGTATATCTCAGCATGAATAACGAAAAAGTTGAAATAAAAGACGCCAGCCATTTATGGGGTTTGCAAATCCGAAAAACAATGGAAACGTTACGAAGAGACATGGGGAATCAGATAAAGATACTCACGACAGGGATAGGGGGAGAGAACGCGGTTCGTTTCGCGACCGTTGCCACCGATGCGGGAGGCAGCGGTTCCATGGGATTTGGTTCGGTTATGGGTTCGAAAAATCTAAAAGCCATAGCTGTAAGTGGTACAGGGTCAATTCCCGTAGCACATCCAGATACCATCAATGAGATCAGACAGAAAATCAAAAAAATGACAGGAGAGGGTTACTTTAATCTCTATGGAACGGCTCCTCCTCTCCCTGAGACTGACGTTGTAAAGCAGGTGCATTGCCACGGATGTCCACAAGGATGCTGGCGATCACTTTACAGAGCTGCTTCTGGGGAAGAGGGAATACGGAAATGCCAGGCCTCTTTTTTCTATTCTCTATGGGATAAAAAACTCCATGGTGATCTTACAAAGGCAACTTTTCTTGCTACTTCGCTGGCTAATGAATATTCTCTGTGTTCGATGGAGCTTCCGGGTATCCTTATCTGGTTGGAAAGGTGCCTTGAAAACGGCATTATCTCGGAGAAAGAAACGGAACTCCCCATGAACAAAGCAGGAACGTTAGAATTCGTTGAGGCCTTCATCAAAAAGATTTCCACACGAGAAGGGTTTGGCAATGTTCTCGCTGAAGGTGTGATGAGAGCAGCGGATACGATTGGCAAAGGTGCTAAAGAATTGGCCCTTGATCATTTTACCCAGACGGGACGAGGCATTGCCTATGGACCGAAAGTATTTTCAACCGCTGCCCTCATATATGCCACTGAATCAAGACCCTCCATTACAGAACTTCACGAAATTTGTGGACCGTTGACGAAATGGGCATTGTGGTACACAACCCAGGGAACGTTTTCTTATGTATCAACTGATGTCATCAGGAAAATAGCAAAGCGATTCTGGGGTGGTGATGAAGCCGTTGACTTCTCAACCCATACAGGAAAACCCATTGCGGCCGTTCACATACAAAATCGCCAGCATGCCATGGACTCCGTCATTGTTTGTGACTTTGCCTTTCCCATCTTTTATGATGCATGTTCTGAAGTCCATGTTGGGGATCCAACACTGGAGAGTCGCCTTTTCACTGCTGTTACCGGAAAAGAGATGGATGAAAAAGAGTTGAATGGTGCAGGGGAGAGGATTTTCAATCTTTACCGGGCAATCCTCCTGCGTGAAGGCAGAAACGGCAGAGAAGATGACTATTTGCCAGACAGTCAATTTAAAGAGCGGGTTGAACCGGGTTACGATGCATTTGTCATGTTTAATCCGGATCTCTATCTCCCGGGATCAGGCAATCAAGTCCTTTCTCGTTTGGGGAAAGCACTCACGAGGGATGAATTTGAAAAGATGAGACAGGAATACTACAAGCTTCGAGGCTGGGATGTTTCAACAGGCTTGCTTAAAAAGGATAAGTTGGTTGCGCTCAATCTTTCAGACCTGGTTGAGCCACTTAAAGGAAAAGCAATTTAGTTTTTCTCCATTTCACAAGAGGAGGCACAATGGCTTTTATTATTGATCAAAACCTATGCGTGGCGTGCGGCTCCTGTATTGGAAATTGCCCGAATCGGGCAATTGTGCGAAGAGGTCATGCGATCGTTATCACCGGCATGTGTTCAGACTGTGGAACCTGCATTCACTACTGTTCGATGGGAGCGATCGGAAAGGGGGAGATAAAGGCTGAGCTCAATAACAAAAAGTTGCATCAAGCCTTGAAAGAAAAGCTTTCTTTAAAGAGGGACATTGCCGCCATGAAGTATGCTAATGACCCACCCAAAGGGATACCCGTAGAGGAAGGGCCCCACTTCTGGTGTGGTATTTGCGGAGATGTTTTTGATGGAAGCGGTAGCCCTGTGTTCTTTACAGCCAGGGCCAGTAGCTGTGGCGGCTGTGCAAACATCGGGATCGGAGGGATAAAATCTACAAAAGAGGATTTTGAAGCCGCATTAAATGCCCAGGTTATCGGTGAGGGGAATCTCTACGCTACGAAAGAAGTGATGGCAACGGGGCGATCCATTTTTCCCCGTTATCCAAAGGTATCGGGCGGAGTAATTATTGGTTCACTTGAAGGGATGAGCATGCCCGATCTGATCATCTTTCCGGTAAACGGGCACCAGATGTGCATGATTTCCACAGCGTTTGCCTTTGATACAGGAGAAGTCATTTCTGGATATGCGGGAAAGTCTGCCTGTCTGATGTCGATTCCTTTTCCTTTCGTGGCGAACAAGCCTGTTTTTGCCGTCGGAGATTACGGAGGCAGAACGTTTATGAGATTGAAGGATGAGGAGTTCGTGGTTTGCTTTCCCTATAGACTTGTTCCCGGTCTGGTTGCTAACCTTGACAGGACTGTTTATGCAAAAGAGCAGCATAACTGATTCACTGAGATTCTGATTATGGGATTTTAATTAACTATCTTTATCCGAAGAGGAGGTTGCTATGGGAGAAACGTATGGATGGACAGGTTCCTTATTAAGGATGGAACTTCCCTCAGGAGAGTTTCATAAAACACAGAACATGGATTATTCCGAGAATTTTATCGGGGGCAGGCTTATGGCTTCACGAATATACTGGGATGAGGTTCCTAAAACCACAAAGGCTCTGGATCCCGACAATCTCCTGATGTTCCTGCCCGGCCCACTTACCGGGACACAGGCAATAGGATGCTCCAGGTGGGTTATCAGCGCCAAGTCACCACATTCCTTCCCTGATCAATATGGTTTTGGAAACGGTGGGGGATTTTTCGGAGCCGCTTTAAAGCGGTCCGGATTTGATGGACTAATCATCCGAGGTAAAGCAAAATCCCTTTCCTACATTCTGAT
>CAZOKO010000011.1:36857-38277 GCA_964580455.1 uncultured Thermodesulfobacteriota bacterium
CATCCTGATAAAATCAGTGAGGTTAACAAGCAGATTCGTTTCTTGCGGAAAGGACAAAATGAAAGTTTGTATCTAACCGAACCCATGATCCAGGGAATCGATAAGGGAAAAGATACACCCTGTTATGCCTGCCCGGGCGGATGCTCGAGAGCATTCTTTAAACATACTTCAGGGAGGGAGGAGATACGCAAAACCTGTGCGTCTGCCTTTGTCTATACTCCGTGGGATCAGCTTTACCATGGTGAGGCAACGGAAAATCCTTTCCTGGCAACATCGTTGTGTGACCGCTTCGGTCTGTGTACGTCTGAGATCAGTAATATTATTTACTGGCTTTATGAGTGTTTCAAACAGGGAGTGCTCGCCGAAGATGAAACTGGACTTCCCCTCTCTAAGATTGGGAGCCTTGAATTTATCGAATCTCTGGTTGGCTGTATTGTTAAAAAAGAGGGGTTTGGTGAACTGCTCGCCCAGGGTACTCGCAGGGCATCGATTGAAAAGGGTAAAGCAGCCGAGGGAATTGCCTTGAGACACATTACTCCATCGGGATATGTAAACGATTCATATGGCGGCAGGGTATTTTTGACAAATGCACTTTTTTATGCGACCGAGACAAGAAATCCCATTATCCAGCTTCACGAATTCAGTTTCACTGTGCTTAAATGGATGCTCTGGCACACTACCTCGGGCGCCATGTCTTCCCTCACCACGGAAGATTTGAGGAAGATCGCAAAGCGAGCATGGGGCGATGAAAAAGCGGTGGATTTTACCACCTGTGAGGGGAAACCCAAAGCAGCCTTTATGATACAGAACCGCCAGCACGCCAAGGAAAGCATAGTGGCCTGCGACCGCTTCTACCCCTTGTTGGATACAGACCAGCGTGAAGACCATATGGGTGACCCCACACTTGTTCCGCAACTCTTTGGTGCGGTAACAGGAAAAGAGATGAGTGAGGATGATTACTACCGGATGGGAGAACGGTCTTTTAACCTCCAAAGAGCAATTCTGGGACGCGAGGGAAGAGCGGGAAGAAAGGATGATAACATAGGAGAATTCAATTTTACAGAACCCATAGAGACCGAGGAAGGGATGGTGGGTTTATTTAATCCCGATCTCGAGTTTCCGGGCGCTGGTGATGAAATCATCACTCGCAAAGGAAAGAAGATGGACCGTAACGATTTTGAACGTATGAAAGACGAATACTACAGCTTAAGGGGGTGGGATGTTTCGACAGGCCTTCAGAAAAAAGAACATTTGAAAAAGCTATGCTTGTCCTTTGTTTGCGATGAAATGGATAAACTGGACCTTCTTAAAAAGGAGTGACCCACTTTGTCCAAAAGCAAGCTTTTATGTAAGAACGATTAAAACTTTAAATGCCTATTGACATAACTCAACATGGCTCACGTTGGACAAACCCAAGAGT